>CAIKXV010000069.1 GCA_903831455.1 uncultured Pseudomonadota bacterium
CCCTCACCTGAGGGGCCGCCGCTGCGCGAAGCGACCCCGGCCCGGGCGTGCGCTTCGCGCCCCCCTCGCCACACCCACCCGAACAGGAGACCGCCGTGGACAGCGGAGTCAACGACGAACTCGCTCGCCGCATGGGCCGGCAAGGTCGAAGAGTGCGGTTGCCTGCTGCGCTGATCGGCGGAGTCTGCGTGATTGCCAGTCTGCCCGCCACCGCCAACACATTTCCCGCCAAGCCGTTACGAGTGATCGTCCCTTTTGCACCCGGGGGCAACACCAGTTTCGTCATGCGCGCGGTCGCACAGACCTACGAGCAACACCTCGGACAGCCGATCGTCATCGACCACCGTAGCGGGGCTCAGGGTGTCGTGGGCCTGCAGATCGGCGCCCAGGCCTCGCCGGACGGCTACACCTTGACGCTGACCGATTCGGCATCGGTGATCGTTCCGGCCATGATGGACAAGCCGCCTTTCGATGTGTTGCGCGACTTCGCGCCGGTGGGCCAACTGATCGAGCAACCCTATTACTTCACGGTTACGCCGGCGGTACCCGCGACCACGCTCGCCGAGTTCATCGCCCACGCGCGAGCCAATCCCAACCGGCTCAACTACGGGTCGGGCGGTGTGATCGGCCAGATCATCCAGGACTATTTCTTCGGGATGGCGAAGGTACAACTCACCCATGTCGCCTACCGAGGGACGGCGCCCTTGATGGGCGGGTTGCTGGGTAACGAGGTCCAGGTCACCCTGTCCGGGCCTGGCGCCACGATCCCGCAGGTCCAGGCCGGCAAGCTGCGGGCGCTGGCCGTGACGAGCCTCAAGCGCTCGCGCGACCTGCCTGATGTGCCGACACTCGACGAGCAGGGCTTTCGCGGATTCGACGTGCGCGGGTGGTACGGGTTGCTCGCTCCCGCCGGCACCCCTTCGGTCATCGTGCAGCGGCTGAATGCAGACCTCAACCGTTCGCTTTCAGCGGGACCCTCGGCTCAGTTGCTTCGCGACCGCGGGTTCGATCCTGCGCCGGTATCTCCCGAGGCGTTCGGGAAGCTGTTGCGCAGCGACCTCGTCCGGTGGTCGGAAGTGATCCGCCGCAACAACCTGCGCACGACGCCCTGATCGCCTCCACGACAGCCGCGATATCCGGGGGTGCACCTCGGCCTGCGCGTCTCAGTCTGCGCGTATATCGCGCTCGCGGATGATCCGTGCCCAGCGCGAGCGCTCCTCGCGGGCGAGGTCACGGAACGCCGTCGGCCCCAGCGCCCAGAGCTCCAGCCCCTGCCGTTCCAGGACTTCCCGAAAGGCGGCTCGGCCGAGAACTTCTTGCGCCTCGCGGGCGATGACGCTGACGACCGCAGGCGGCGTAGCCCCAGGGGCAAGTAGCCCATACCAGGAAGTCGATACCACCGCTTTTGTCCCCTGCTCGGCAAGCGTCGCAATCTCTGGCGCGAGCGGCGAGCGCGCAACATCCGCCACGCCGATAGCCCTCAGCCGCCCAGATCGAAGGAAGGGCAGAACGGTGTGCAGGCTGCCCATCATGAGTGGGACGTGCCCCGCAAGCACGTCGGTGAGCGCGGGTCCCGCGCCCTTGTAGGGCACGTGCAGGAGTTCGATGCCCGCCTGCTGCGCGAAGAGCTCCGCGGTCAGGTGCAGGCCACTGCCGATTCCCGGAGAGGCGTAGGCGACCGCACCGGGACGGGCACGCGCGATCGTTACCAGATCCTTCACGCTCGACACGCGAAGCGAGGGGTGGGCCACCATTACATTCGTCGATCGGGCGAGCATCGCCACTGGCGCGAAATCGCGTTCGATGTCGTAGGGCAGTCTGGCAATCAGTATGGGCGCGATCGTCATGAACCCCGAGGTCACCGCCACCAGCGTGTACCCGTCGGCCGGGGCACGCCGAACATGGTCCAGCCCGATCACGCCGCTGCCTCCCGCCAGGTTTTCGACGACCACCGCCATGCCGTGGCGCTCCTGCAGCCCGGCGGCAAGCTGGCGAGCCAGAGCATCGATCGGCCCGCCGGGGGCGATCGGCGCGACGATACGCACGGGGCGGATCGGCCAGAGCGGCTGGGCCAGCGACGCGCCGGCAATGCATGCGGCGACGCCGCCCGAGAGCATGATTCCGCATGAGCCGCGCATCCGCGTCCTCCCCGCGCCGCTGGCAGGGGCGCCCTGACAGTGAGTGTACCCACGCCAACGGCCAGCGCGATGCGATCGCAGCCGATCGTCGGCTTGACAACCGGCCCACGCCGCGCGATAGGTGGCAGCACGGCACCCGCGCGGCGACGTACCGCGCGGGGCACCAACCGGGTCCGGCGATGAGCCGGCCGTCGACTGGGGGGACATCGCGATGAACCGAAG
>CAIKXV010000070.1 GCA_903831455.1 uncultured Pseudomonadota bacterium
GCCCAACCGCATCCCGACGACCTGCCGGCCGTCGGCGCGGCGCGCACCCGCGTGGTGGCGGGCGAGGTCGAACGGCTCGCGCTGAGCCTGCGGCTGCGCCACCGCGATGGCCACTGGCTGCATACCGACGCCCGGCTCTGCGCCGTGCGCGGTGCAGCGGGCCGTCTCGAGGCGCTGATGTGGCTGCTCGACGAGCAGGCCGCGCCCCAGGCTGCGCCGGCGCCCGCCGCCGGCGCCCGCGAGGCCGAGGATGCGCTGCTCTACCGCGCCACCTTCGAGGAGGCGGGCGTGGGCATCACCCACATGGCCCCGGACGGCACGCGACTGCGCGTGAACCGCAGTTTCTGCGAGATGCTGGGCTACGACCCGGCGGGCTTCCTCGCGCTCCCGATCGGGCAGTTGCTCCACCCCGACGACTCGGCCAGCTTCCTCGCTGCCCGCGAGCGGCTGCTGCGGGGCGAGATCCCGGCGTTCTCGATGGAGCGGCGCTACCGCCACCGCGACGGTCGCTGGATCTGGGGACTGGTCACCTCCACCCTGTGCCGCCCCGCCGGGGACGGCGTGCCCTACACCATCGCGATCGTGCGCGACATCTCCGCGCGCAAGCAGGCCGAGGAGGACCTGCGCGCGAGCGAGGAGCGCTTCCGCGCGACCTTCGAGCAGGCCCCCTTCGCGCTCGCGCACTGGACGGCGGACGGACGCTGGCTGCGGGTCAACCGACGCTTCGTCGAGATGTTCGGCTACGAGTTCCACGAGCTCGCCCCGCTCGGCTGGCGCGATCTCAACCACCCCGGGGAACTGCTGATCCGCGAGGAGAACATGCGGCGCCTCGAGGGCGGCGATGTCCAGTCGCTCGTGCGCGAGAAGCGCTACGTGCGCCGCGACGGCAGCGTGTTCTGGGCGCGGGTGCGTACCTCGGTGGTGCGAGACCGCGACGGACGGGCCGACTACGTCGTCTCGGCGCTGGAGGACATCACCGAGCGCAAGCTCGCCGAAGAGGCGCTGCGCGCGAGCGAGGAGCGCTTCCGCGACCTGATCGAGTTCTCGTCCGACTGGTACTGGGAGCAGGACGACCAGTTCCGGTTCACCTCGATCTCCGGCAACGAGGCCGCCACGCGCGAACTGCTGTCGCCCGACTACCTCGGCAAGCGCCGCTGGGAACTGCCCTGGCTGGTCGGCCCCGGCGGCTGGGACGAGCATCGCGAAACCCTCGAGCAGCACAAGCCCTACCGCGACCTGATCCTCTCGCGCTTCGCCCGCGATGGCACGCTGCGCTACATCTCTATCAGCGGCCGGCCGGTCTTCGACGCCGAGGGGCGGTTCACGGGCTACCGCGGAACATCGAGCGACGTCACCCAGCGGGTGGTGTCCGAGCGCCGGTTGCGCGACAGCGAGTCGCGCAGCCGGCTGCTGTCGATGGTGGTCGAGCAGAGCTCCGAGGCGATCGTGCTGGTCGATCTCGACAACGTCGTCATCGCCTGGAACCCGGGTGCGGCCGCGCTCTACGGACACTCGCCGGCCGAGGCCATCGGCACCAACTTCACGCGCCTGGTGATGCCGGCGGCCGACGAGGCACAGATCGCCGCGGCGATCGCCGAGGTCCGTGCCGGACGGCGTGTCACGCGCATCGAGGCGCGGCAGTCGCGCAGCGGCCGGCGAATGGAGGTGGAGACCTCCTTCTCGCCCCTGAACGATAGCCAGGGCACGCAGATCGGCGGCATCGGCGTGTCGCGCGACATCTCCGCGCGCCTGGTCACCGAGCGTGCGCTGCGCCACAGCGAGGCGCGCAACCGGCTGCTGGCGGCCGTCGTCGAGCAGAGTACCGACTCGATCGTGATCAAGGACCTCGACAACGTCGTGCTGTCCTGGAATCCCGCGGCGCAACGCACCTACGGCTGGAGCGCGGCGGAGGCGATCGGTCGCAACATGACGCTGCTGGCACGCCCGGCCTCGACCGGCGAGCAGGTGGCCGAGCGCATCGCTCGACTGCGCAAGGGCCTCCCGGGCGCCTGGCAGGCGCTCAGCTTCCGCCGGGACGGCACGCCGGTGCACCTGGACGTGACGGTCGCGCCCCTGCACGACGAGGGCGGCGTCCATGTCGGCGAGATCTCGATCGCGCGCGACGTGACCGAGCGCGAACGCGCCGCCCAGGCGCTGCGACTCACCGAGGCCCGCAACCGGGAACTGGCGCTGATCGTCGACCAGAGCCGCGACGCCATCATCACCAAGGACCTCGACAACCGCGTCGTCACGTGGAACCGCGGCGCCGAATACCTGTTCGGCTGGTCGGCCGACGAGGTCCGCGGGCGCAACTTCACCGCGCTGGTCGAACCCTCGGCGGACGGCGTTCGCATCGCCCGCACCACCGAACGCATCCGTGCGCGCGAGTCGCGCATCTGGGAGACCATCCGCACCACGAAGTCCGGCGCCCCCGTGCATGTCGAGGTATCGGTGTCGCCGCTCTACGACGAGTCCGGCCAGCACCTCGGCGAGGTCAGCGTCAATCGCGACATTACCCAGCGCGTGCTCGCCGAGGAGGCCTTGCGCGAGCACCGGCTCTTCCTCGCCCAGGCGCAGGAGATGGGGGGCATCGGCAGCTGGTCGGCCGCCATCGGATCGGGCGACCTCACCTGGAGCGACGAGACGCTGCGCATCTTCGGGCTGACCCGCGAGACCTTCGACGGGCGCACCGACACCTTCTGGCGGCTGCTACACCCCGAGGACAGCGGTCGGGTGCGCGCGACCGTGGACGATGCCATCGCCACGGGGTCGCCCTACGTGCACGAATTCCGCATCGTGAGGCCGGACGGCACCGAGCGCTGGGTGTACGAACAGGCGACCGTGGTGCGCGATCGCACCGGCCAGGCGGTCCGCGCGATCGGCGTCACCCAGGACATCACCGAGCGGCGGGCGGCGCACGAACGCATCCGATTCCTCGCCACCCGCGACCCGCTCACCGAACTGCCCAACCGCCTGCTGCTCCAGGACCGCATCGAGCAGGGCATGGCGGCGGCCTCCCGCAACGACTCGCTGCTCGCGGTGCTCTTCGTCGACCTCGACCACTTCAAGACCATCAACGATTCCCTGGGCCATGCGATCGGCGACGAGATGCTCAAGCAGGTCGCGCAGCGGCTCATGCGCTGCGTCCGGGCCGAGGACACCCTGGCCCGGCTGGGCGGCGACGAGTTCGTCGTCCTGCTGCAGGGGCTGCACGACTCCCAGGGCGCCGCGCAGGTGGCCCGCAAGATCCTGGCCATGCTCTCGCGCCCGTGCATGGTCGAGGGCCACCAGCTGTCGACCTCGTGCAGCATCGGCATCAGCTTCTATCCGACCGATGGCGAGGATGCGCAGACGCTGATGAAGAACGCCGACGCCGCCATGTACCACGCGAAGGAGCGCGGACGCGGGCACTACCAGTACTTCTCCAGCGAACTGCACGCGCGCGCGGTCGAGCGCCTCACGGTCGAAACCGCGCTGCGCGCGGCGATCGAGCGCGACGAATTCGAACTGCACTTCCAGCCACAGGTGAGCGTGGGCGGAGGTCGTACCGTGGGCGTCGAGGCCCTGCTGCGCTGGCGGCATCCGTCGCGCGGCCTGCTCGCGCCCGGCGCATTCATCCGCATCGCGGAGGACAGCGGCCTGATCACGCCCATCGGCGAATGGGTGCTCGAGGCGGCATGCCGGCAGGCCCGCCACTGGCTGGACCTCGGGCATCCGCCGCTGCGGGTGGCCGTGAACGTGTCGGTCGGACAGCTCTCGCGGGATTTCGTGCGCACGGTGGCCCGCGTGCTCGACCACTACCGCCTCGCGCCGGGCACCCTCGAGCTGGAAGTCACCGAGAGCCTGCTGATGCAGCAGGTCGATGAGAACGTGAAGCTCCTGCGGCGCCTGGGCGACATGGGCGTGCAGGTGGCGGTGGACGATTTCGGGACCGGATACTCGTCGCTCGCCTACCTCAAGAAGTTTCCCCTCGACGCGCTGAAGATCGACCGCACCTTCGTGCGCGACATCGGGTCCGATCCCGACGACGCGGCGATCACCTCCTCGGTGGTGGCGATCGGGCGCAACCTGGGGCTGCGGGTGGTGGCCGAGGGCGTCGAGCAGATCGAGCAGCTCGAACTGCTGCGCAAGATGGGCTGCGACGAATACCAGGGCTACGTGAACGGACGACCGCTGCCCGCCGACGCCTTCGCTGCGCGATTCCTGGCACCGGGGCTGAACCTGCAGCCCCGGGAGTGACGCCCGGGTCAGGGGGAGAGAGGGGGGCGCGCCCGACGGGGAGCCTGCCTGGCGGCTGGCCGGCGTCGTCGGTTCCGCCCGCGTCCCCCGGCCCGGCGCCCCGCCCCCCTCCTCCCGGGCTTCGCTGCGCCGGTTGCCCCGCCCCCTCCCCCGACCGCATCGGGCCGTGCGCCGACGATCCGCGTCCGGGGTCCGGCCGGCGCCGAGGCCCCGTCGGCGGCCGATGCCCCTCGCCCGCGGGGCGCGCAGGCTCGACCTGCCCGACCGGCGGAGGACGAGCCCGCTAGCGCGCGAGCGATCGCATCGCGCGCTCCAGGCCCTCCAGCGTGAGCGGCACCATCCGGTCGCCCATCAGCTGGCGCACGATGCCGATCGACTCGTGGTAGGACCAGCGCGCCTCGGGCTGGGGGTTGATCCACACCGCGCGGCCGTAGACGTCGAGCAGCCGCTGCAGCCACGCCGCGCCCGGTTCGTCGTTGTTGTGCTCGACGCTGCCCCCCGGGTGGGTGATCTCGTACGGGCTCATCGTCGCGTCGCCCACGATCACCAGCCGGTAGTCGTGCGGGAAGCGGTGCAGCACCCGGGTGAGCGGCTCGCGCTCGTCGAAGCGGCGACGGTTGTCGCGCCACACCGACTCGTAGATGCAGTTGTGGAAATAGAACTGCTCGAGATGCCGGAACTCGCTGCGCGCGGCGGAGAACAGTTCCTCCACCACCCGCACATGGTCGTCCATCGAACCGCCGACGTCCAGGAACAGCAGCACCTTCACCGCATTGTGGCGCTCGGGCACCATCCGCAGGTCGAGCCAGCCGGCGTTGCGGGCGGTCGACCCGATGGTGCCCTCGAGATCGAGTTCGGTCGCCGCTCCCTCGCGGGCGAATCGGCGCAGGCGTCGCAGCGCCACCTTGATGTTGCGCGTGCCCAGTTCGACGCGATCGTCGAAGTTGCGGAACTCGCGCTGGTCCCAGACCTTGACGGCACGCCGCTGGCGCGACTCGGCCTGGCCGATGCGCACGCCCTCGGGGTTGTAGCCCCAGGCCCCGAACGGGCTGCTGCCCGCGGTGCCGATCCACTTCGACCCGCCCTGGTGACGGCCCTTCTGCTCCTCCAGCCGACGGCGCAGCGTCTCCATCAGCGCATCCCATCCGCCCAGCGACTGGACGAGGCGACGCTCCTCGTCGGAGAACAGCCGCTCGGCCTCGCGCCGCAGCCACTCCTCCGGAAGCGTGGCCACGCCGGGCGCATCCCCGGCCACAGCGCCGCGGAAGTACTCGCCGAACACCCGATCGAACCGATCGATCTGCGCCTCGTCCTTCACCAGCGTCGCGCGGGCGAGGTAGTAGAACTCGTCGACGCTGCCCCAGGCGAGGTGCTGGCGCAGGCCCTCCAGCAGCGTGAGGTACTCGTGCAGGGATACCGGCAGGCGCGCGGCGCGCAGCGCGAACAGGAACTCGATCAGCAAGGCCGCAACCTCGGACGCCCCGGGCCGACCGCCGTCGCCCGCGCGGCGAGCCCGGCCGGGCAGGCTGCACCGGTTGCAGTCGATCGGGCGGGCCGTGGCGGGCGGTCGGAGGCGAGTTCGCCCGCTCGCCGCGGTCGCGCGATCGCGGCCCACGCCGCCTGCTTGGCCGGCAGCCCGATGGTCAGTGCCGGGCTGGACGACGGCAGCACGCCCACGGCCAGACCCCGTGCCGCGAAATCCGGGGCGGCGCGCCCGGCGGTCGCACCGTTGAAGAACACCCGCTCCAGCCCGGGCATCGCGGCCAGCACCGTCTCGAAGGCATTGCGCTGGGCGCGACGGATGTCGCCGTCGAGGCTGCCGGGACGATCGCAACGGCCGATGACATCCCACAGTCCGATGCCGTGGGCGAGCAGCCGGTCCAGCCTGCGCTCGTAGGGCAGCGCGACCAGCGGCTCGCCGAGCACGCGCTCCATCAGCGGCCAGAAATGATTGCGCGGATGCGCGTAGTACTGGCCGCGGGCGAGCGACGCGCGGGACGGGAAGCTGCCCAGCACGAGGGTGTGCACCCCCGCATCGACCACCGGCGCGAGGCCGCACTCGGGCGCCGGCGAGGCGGCCTGGCCGGCCGCCGTGCCCCCGCGCGGGCGCGACACGACCGGGGCGCTCATCCGCGGCGGCGCGACATGAAGATCAGGCGCTCGAGCAGGTGCACGTCCTGTTCGTTCTTGAGCAGCGCGCCGTGCAACGGCGGGAGGATGCGGCCGTTGTCGCGCGAGCGCAACGTCTCGGGCGGGATGTCGTCGGCCATCAGCAGCTTGAGCCAGTCGAGCAGTTCGGAGGTGGTGGGTTTCTTCTTGAGCCCGGGCACCTCGCGCAGGTCGAAGAACGCCTCCATCGCCTCGCGTACCAGCACGTCGCGGATGCCCGGATAGTGCACCTCGACGATGCGCGCCATCGTGTCGCGGTCGGGAAACCGGATGTAGTGGAAGAAGCAGCGACGCAGGAAGGCGTCGGGCAGTTCCTTCTCGTTGTTGCTGGTGATGATGATGAGCGGCCGGTGCTTCGCGCGCACCAGCTCGCGCGTCTCGTGCACGTAGAACTCCATCCGGTCGAGTTCGCGCAGCAGGTCGTTGGGGAACTCGATGTCGGCCTTGTCGACCTCGTCGATCAGCACCACCGCGGGCTCCGGCGAGTCGAAGGCATCCCAGAGCCGACCACGCACGATGTAGTTCGCGATGTCGGCCACCCGCGGATCGCCGAGCTGCGAATCGCGCAGGCGCGACACCGCGTCGTATTCGTAGAGCCCGTGCTGCGCCCGCGTGGTGGACTTGACGTGCCACTCGAACAGCGGCCGCCCGAGGCCGCGCGCGACCTCTTCGGCGAGCATCGTCTTGCCGGTGCCGGGTTCGCCCTTGACCAGCAGGGGCCGGCCCAGCGTGAGCGCGGCGTTGACCGCCATCATCAGGTCCTGCGTGGCGACGTAACGGTCGGTGCCCTGGAACATGCCTGTCTCCCCTCGATCATCCGCCGGTCCGGCGACCCGCCCTGCGCCCGGACACCGCGCGTCGGGCATCGGGCGGGGCGAACCGCGCGACGAGCCGCCTTCGGCCCCGGCCGCGCGCCGGTCGCGCGCACCGGCCTGCGACGCGCCCACCCCGGGCGTCCGGCAGGCGCGGAGACCGCATTATAGGGAGGGCGGGACGCTAGAATGCGCGATGCCCGTCTTCTGCGCGAACCTCTCCTTCCTCTTCCACGAGGCCCCGTTTCCCGAGCGCTTCGCCCTCGCCGCGCGCGCCGGGTTCCGCGGCGTCGAATACCTGTTCCCCTACGACTGGCCGGCGGCGCAGGTGCGCGAGTGGCTCGACGCGAACCGGCTGGTGCAGGTGCTGCACAACCTTCCGGCCGGCGACTGGGCCGCCGGCGAGCGCGGGCTGGCCTGCCTGCCGGGACGCGAGGGCGAGTTCCAGGATTCCGTAGCACTCGCGCTCGACTACGCCCGCACCCTCGGCTGCCGTCGACTCAACTGCCTCGCGGGCATTCCCCCTGCGGGATCCGATCCGGACCGGGTACGCGGGACGCTGCTGGCCAACCTGCGTTTCGCGGCGCACGAGGCGCAGGCCGCCGGCGTGCGGCTGCTGGTCGAGCCGATCAATTCGCGCCGCGACATGCCGGGCTTCTGGCTCGACCGCAGCGCGAAGGCCGAGGCGCTGATCGCCGAGGTTGCACCGGCTCCGCTCGGGCTGCAGTACGACCTCTACCACATGCAGGTGATGGAGGGCGACCTCGCGCCCACCCTCGAGCGCCTGATGCCGCTGATCGGCCACATGCAGTTCGCCGACACGCCCGGTCGGCACCAGCCCGGCACCGGCGAACTCCGGTTCGACTACCTGTTCGAGCAGGTCGACGCGCTCGGCTATCGCGGCTGGATCGGCGCGGAGTACCGCCCGCTCGCAGGCACGGACGCAAGCCTCGACTGGTTCGCGCGCTGGCGCGACCGCGAGCCCCCCACCGACTGATCCCCCCAGCCGGCCACTGCCGGCCGCGACGGCGCCGCCCCGCGCCATCACCCCCTCGAACGGGGGCCTCCCTGGAGACACGAGATGAGCGACGTCGGATTCATCGGCCTGGGCATCATGGGTCGGCCCATGGCCGCCAACCTGATCGCGGCGGGCCACCGCCTGTTCCTGCACAGCCGCAGCGGCGTGCCGCAGGCCCTGGCCGAGGCCGGCGGCATTGCCTGCGCGGATGCGGCCGAGGTCGCCGCGCGCGCCGACATCGTCATCCTGATGGTGCCCGACACCCCCGACGTCGAGCGCGTGCTGTTCGGCGCGCGCGGCGTGGCCGAGGGCCTGTCGGCGGGCAAGTGCGTGATGGACATGAGTTCGATCTCGCCGATCGCCACCAAGGCGTTCGCCGCGCGCATCGCCGCACTGGGCTGCGACTACGTCGATGCACCGGTGTCCGGCGGCGAGGTCGGCGCCAAGGCGGCGAGCCTCACCATCATGTGCGGCGGCAGCGAGCCGGCGTTCGCGCGCGTGATGCCCCTGCTCGAGCGCATGGGTCGCAACATCACGCGCGTGGGCGAGGTCGGCGACGGCCA
>CAIKXV010000071.1 GCA_903831455.1 uncultured Pseudomonadota bacterium
CTCCGGGCGGCTGCCTCCGGGCCGCGCGGCCTCGCGCCGTCGGCGCGCGTGCCCGATGCCGCCCCGCCGGGCGCGCCACCGCGAGGGCAGGTCTACCGGTGCAGGTCGCGGCTGATGAACTCGCCGTTGAGCGGCCAGGACAGGTCGCTCGCCAGGAAGACCACCACGCTGGAGAAGTCGTCGGGCTGGTACACGTAGCCGGCGGCCAGCAGCCGCTTCGCGTCCTCCTCCGACTTGCCCACCCGCCACAGCGGCGTGTCGGTGGCGCCCGGACCGAAGCAGTTGATGCGCACGTTCGTGTCCTTCAGTTCCAGCGACACGGCGCGGGTGAAGCCGATGATGCCGGCCTTGGACGCCGAGTAGGCGGACCCCTTCGGCTGGCCGCGGATGCCGGTGCCCGAGGCGGTGCTGAGCACGATGCCGCGATCGCGCGGCAACATGCGGCGGATCGCCGCGCGCGCCCCGAGATAGACGCTGCGCAGGTTGAGCGCGATCACCGCGTCCCAGGTCTCCTCGGTCATGTCGACCAGCGCCACGCGCGGGAACATGCCGGCGATATTGAGCAGCACGTCGAGCGGGCCGTAGCGCGCCTCGGCCTGGTCGAGCAGGTGCTCGAAGTCTGCAGCCCGCGTGACATCGGTACGCACCGCGAACGCCCTTCCGCCGGCGGCCGTGATGGCATCGACCGTCGCCTGCGCGGCGTCGGTGTCGATGTCGGCCACCGCCACCGCGGCACCCGCGCGCGCCATCGCCACCCCGTAGCAGCGGCCCAGTCCGCCACCACCGCCGGTCATGGCCACCACCTTGCCCTCGAGCAGCTTCGCCTGCATGGTCTCCTCCTGGTGCCCTGTCCCGGGCTTCGCGTCGGTGCGCGGGCGGGGCGCCCGCGCCTTCGCGTTCGATTATAGGGGGCGCCTCGGATCCGGGCGCGCGCAGCGGTTGCCCCGGGTCGGGGGATCCGGATTGCGGAGGCCCGAAGACGTCCCCCGAAGGTCGTCGAGCGGTCTGCGGATCTTCGCGGCGCCCACCGGTTCGGCTACGCTGCGATCTCTCCGACCGGAGGCCATTGCAGGTGTCCCGCCCGCAGTCCCCTTCCCCGACCGTGCCGTCGCGGCTGCTCGAACCGGGCGCCGAGCGCGGCGGACTGCTCTCGGGCGGCATGAGGCGGCTGCGTGCCCTGTGGTCGCGACTGGCGGGCGAGGGCACTGGCGCCGGGGAGGGTGCGAGCCCCGGTCCCCGCGAACTGCAGCGGTTGCGCGAGGTGCTGGAACACTGCGCGAGCGAGCACGGGGGCGAGGTGTCCTCGCGCGCGCGGGCGGCGGCCCTGGGGGCGGACTATCTGCGCATGGGGCCGGACGGTCGTCGCGCGGTGATGCGCATGCTGTCGCTGGAGTTCGGGGCGCCGGCCGAGGCGATCGAGCCGGCGCTGCGCGAATGGCAGCAGGCTGCAGCCCCGGAGGCGCGCACGCTCGCCGAAGCCCGCCTTCGCGAGGCGTTGCGCTCGCGCCGCGAGGCGGTGCTGCGCCAGCTGCACGCGCTGCCCGAGGGCATGAAGTTCCTGGTGGACCTGCGCGCCGAGGTGCTCGCCACGCTCGACGCCGATCCTGCGCTGGGCGCGCTCGAGCATGACCTGGCGACGCTGCTGCAGAGCTGGTTCGACCTCGGCTTCCTGTCCCTCGAGAGGATCACGTGGTCCTCGCCCGCCGCGCTGCTCGAGAAGCTGATCGCCTACGAGGCGGTGCACGAGATCCGGTCGTGGTCGGACCTCCGCCACCGGCTCGAGTCCGACCGCCGCTGCTATGCGTTCTTCCATCCGCGCATGCCGCTCGAGCCGCTGATCTTCGTCGAGGTCGCCCTCACTACCGGACTGGCCGACAGCGTGCAGGCGCTGCTGGACGAGTCCTCGCCGGCGCTCGAGCCTTCGCGTGCGGACACCGCGATGTTCTACTCGATCTCCAGCACCCAGCCCGGGCTGCGGGGCATCAGCTTCGGCAACGCGCTGATCAAGCAGGTCGTGGTGGCGCTGCAGCGCGACCTCCCCGGGTTGCGGCAGTTCGCGACGCTCTCGCCGGTGCCGCGGTTGCGCGCCTGGCTGCGCAGCGCGGGCGACGCGCGCATCCAGTCCGCGCCGAGCGAGCGCGAGCGGCTCGAGTTCGCCGCGGCGTTCCACGAGCCACTGGGGGTGGCGTCGCTCGAGCGGGCGATCGATCGCGTGTCGCGCGGCGGGGATGACCCGGCCGCGCAGGCGTTGCGCCCGGTGTTGCTGCGCGTGGCCGCACGCTACCTGTGCGAGGCGCGCGAGGGGAAGCGACCGCACTGCCCTGTCGCGCGCTTCCACCTGTCCAATGGCGCGCGACTCGAGCGGATCGACTGGCGGGGCGACACCTCGGCACGCGGCTTCGCGCAGTCGGGAGGCGTGATGGTGAACTACCTGTACCGGGGCGAGGACATCGACGACAACCACGAGCGGCATCTCGCCTCGGGCGAGGTCGTCACCGGGGCATCGGTGCGAAGGCTGCTGCGTCCGTAGTCTTGCCAGTCGGGTGGCGGTTGCCATCGCGGGTGTGCGTGGCCATCGCCGCGGGCTGCTCCCCGCCGGGCAGCGTCCACCCGGACCCCACCCGGACCCCACCCGGACCCCATCCGGACCCCATCCGTACCCCATCCGACCCGTCACCCGCCGGGACGTCGCGCGCCCCCGGCGCATGCGGCGGACCCGGAGGGCGGTCGGGTGGGCGAGCGGCGACCTCGCGCAGATCGGCGGCGAACGGTCGATCGCGCCGTGATCGACCGGCCGTCGTCCGCGGCTCAGTCCGCGGGCCAGTGCCGATCCACCGCCTCGATCCAGTGCTCGACGGTGAGCGCCGTCCCCGACTGCAGGTGGCCGAGGCAGCCGATGTTGGCGGTGAGGATCCGCCCGGGAGTGCCCGCGGTGAGTGCAGCGAGCTTGTCGTCGAGCAGTCGCGAGGACATCCGGGGCTGCAGCAGCGAGTAGGTGCCCGCCGAGCCGCAGCACAGGTGCGCGTCGCGGACCTCGGTGAGGGTGAAGCCGAGGCGGGCGAGCAGGCCCTCCACGCCCCCGCGCAGCCGCAACGCGTGCTGCAGCGTGCAGGGTGCATGGAAGGCAACCGGCGCGTCGATGCCGGCGAGCCGGGGCAGCGTCGGTGCCGCGCGATCGAG
>CAIKXV010000072.1 GCA_903831455.1 uncultured Pseudomonadota bacterium
AGCGCTGCTCGTCGCCGGACTCGCCAACACCGCAGGCGGCATGACCACCTGGGCCGTCGGGCGCTGGCTGTCGACGCGCGTCCCCGGTCGACTCGAGCAGCAGCTGCGCGCGCGACTGCACCGATGGGGAGCCCTGGCCCTGCTGCTCGCCTGGGTGCCGGTGCTCGGCGATGCGCTGGTGCTGGGCGCGGGCTGGCTGCGCCTGAACCCGCTCGCGTGCCTGCTGTGGCAGGCGCTGGGGCGCTTCGCCCGCTATGCGCTGGTCGTGCACGGACTGGGAGGCGGGCTCCCGGCTGCGGGCTGACCGACGCCCCCGCCCCCGGGCAGGGACCGGTCCAGGTCCGGGGGGCGGACACGACGCGAGCATCGACCCGCCCGTGCGGAGCGCCCCCACCGGCCACGCAGGCGACCTGCCGTCGGGAGGGCTGCAACGGGGACCCGCCGGTACGCGCTATGCTCGCCTGCGTGATGCCGCCCGCACGCACGGGCGATACCCAGACGGAGGAACGACGATGACCGCAGCCCGCAGGATGATGGACGATCCGCGCACCGCCCCTGGCGCGACGCCGCCGGCGCGACGCGCCACTGTACTGCACCGTGCCGCACTGCTGCTGGCCGGGACCACCGGGATCGGACTGGCCCCCGCGGCGCTCTGCGCCTACCCGGACAAGCCGGTCCGCATCGTCATCCCTTCGCCGCCCGGTGGCGGCACCGACACCTCGACGCGCATCGTCGGCCCCCGGCTCGGCGAGATCCTCGGGCAGCCGATGGTCATGGAGAACCGTGCCGGGGCCAGCGGCAACATCGGCGCCGAACTCGTCGCACGGGCGGCACCCGACGGCTACACGCTGCTCGCGGCGATCGCCTCGCATACCAGCAATCCGGCCATGATGAAGACCAACTACGACCTCGCGCGCGATTTCGCGCCGATCTCGATGACGGTCACCCTGCCCAACGTGCTGGTAGGTCACCCGTCGCTCCCGGCGCGCAGCGTGCGCGAACTCGTGGCCCTCGCGAAGGGTCGCCCGGGACAGCTGCAGTTCGCCACCGGCGGCATCGGCGCGAACCAGCACCTGGCCATGGAGCTGTTCCTGCTCACCACCGGCACGCGCATGGTGCACGTTCCGTACAAGGGGGTAGGCCCGGCCCTGGCCGACGTCGTCGGAGGCCACGTGCCACTGATGATGTCCAACATCCTGGTCGCGCTGCCGCAGATCCGCGCCGGGCGCGTGCGCGCGTTCGGGGTCACCAGCGCGCAGCGCGTCAGCGGCGCGCCCGAGATCCCGACCATCGCCGAGTCGGGGGTGCCTGGCTTCGATGCGGTGCAGTGGTACGGCCTGCTCGCGCCCGCCGGGACACCCCGGGAGATCGTCGGCACGCTGCACGCCGGCATCGTGAAGACGCTGCAGGACACCGCCGTGCGCGACCGCTTCCTGCGCGATGGCGCCGAACCCACGCCCAGTGCGTCGCCCGAGGCCTTCGCCGCGCTCATCCGGGCCGAACTCGCGCGCTGGGTGAAGGTGGTCCGCGAGGCGGGACTGCGCGGCGAGTGATACGGCCGCCCGCGGCGCCTGCCCGCAGGCCGGGCCAGGCCGACGGGTCGGTCCGAAGGCGCGCGGAACCATCCCCCGCTGCGCAGCGTCCCGGGCATGGCGCGCACGCACCGCCGATGGCCGGTATCGGTGCGATGCGGGCGCGGCAGGACCGAGCAGGGCGAGCGCCGGCGCTGCGCATGGCCTGCGGCTACTGCGCGGTCACGCCCCCGTCGAGCACCAGTACCTGGCCGGTGATGTACGACGCCTCGGGGCGGGCCAGGTAGGCGACCGCCGAGGCGACCTCCTCGACCGAGCCCAGCCGTCCCATCGGGATGCGCGCGAGCGTGCTGTCGAGATAGCCCGGCTGTGCAAAGGACCCGGCCCGGGCCTCGGTGTCGACGCGGCCTGGCGCCACCGCATTGACCCGGATGCCCAGCGGCGCCCACTCGATGGCCAGCATGCGCGTCATCTGCACGATGCCCGCCTTCGCGATGCCGTAGGCCGCGCGATCGGCCATGCCGACCAGCGCATGGGTGGAGGACACGTTGATCACCGCGCCCGACTGGCCCGCCTTCGAGAACCAGCGCCCCGCCGCCTGCGTCAGGAAGAAGGTGCCGGTGAGGTTGGTGGCCATCACGCGATCCCAGTCCGCCGGTCCGATCTCCAGCGCGGGCTTCTTGAGCGGCACGCCCGCGTTGTTCACGAGCAGGCCGAGCCCGCCGAACGCCGCCGCGGCCTCCTCGACCACGCCCGCCAGCCGCGACGGGTCGCGCAGATCGAACACCAGCGCCTCGGCCCGGCGGCCGGTCGCGCGGACCTCGTCGAGCGTGCCCTCCAGGGCACCGGACGATCGGCTGGAGCCCCAGCAGGCAATCGTAGCCGTCGCGGGCGAGCGCGACCGCGATCGCCGCACCGATGCCCTGTGCGGCCCCGGTGACCAGCGCGATCCGCGGAGCGGGTACCCGGTCGGCCATCACCAGCCTTGCGGCTCGCCGCGCAGCGGCACGATCGCGCGGATCGCGGCGGCCATGCGCTTGCGGTCGGCCGCCGGCACCGGGGTGAGCGGCGCTCGCACCTCGCCCAGGTCACGGCCCATGATCCGCGCCGCGGCCTTCAGGCCCGGCACGCCCCAGGGCCGTACCGCCTGCACCAGCGCGGCGAGCGCCTCCTGGTCGGCGCGCGCCTGCGCGTAGTCCTCGCGCGCGCAGGCAGCGAACAGCCGCGCGACGGTGCGCGGCGCGACGATCGCCAGCGGCGCGAAGGCCGACCGGGCGCCGATCGCGAACGAGGAGACCAGGTATTCGTCGCCCGAGAACAGCGCGAAGTCCGGCCGCGCGCGCCGCGCGAGCGTCAGCAGCTCGATCATGAACTGCCAGTCGAGGCTGGCATCGACCAGGCCGGCGACGTTGGGTGCGCGCTGCGCGAGCGCCATCGCCGAGTCGGCGGACACCTTCACCCCGTTCATCTCCGCGGGTGCATTGGCCACGAGCACGGGCAGGGTGACCGCCGCCGCGATTTGCGCGAAGTGCTCGACCAGCATCGACTGCGGCGGGGTCCAGTAGTAGGGCACGTGCGCGACCACGGCCGCCGCCCCCGCCGACTGCGCGTGGGCCGCCATCGAGGCGGCCATCGCGCTGCCCGGCTGGCTGACGTGGGCGATCACCGGCACGCGACCGGCCACATGGGCGATGGCCCGTTCCAGCAGCAGGTGGCGCTCCGACGTGGTGAGGCTGACCGATTCGCCCGCATGCATCGGCAGCGCGAGCGCCTGCGCGCCGTGCGCGAGGTGGAAGTCGATCAGGCGCGCATGGGCGTCGTGGTCCACTGCCCCGCTCGCCGTGAACGGCGTGCACGGGACGTGGACGAGCCCGGGACCGAAGAGCGGCGCAGCCGCGCTCGGCAGGGTGGCGTGGGCATTCGCAGCCGTCATGTCGGTCACCACCCGTGCGGTTCGCTGTCGAGGATGCCCAGCTCGCCCAGCTGGCGCTCGATGACCGCGATGCGCTCGGCGCTCGCGGTGGGCAGCGGCGGGCGGGTCGGCCCGACCGGACGACCCATGATCACCATGCCGCCCTTGAGCGAGGACGGGTACTGGTCGCGGAACAGCTGCCAGAGCTGCGCGAGCCGGTACTGGCAGTCGCGAGCGAGGTCCCACTGCCCGTCCACGCACGACTGGTAGAGCCGCGTGCAGAGGTTCGGGCAGATCGCCCCGGCCGAGGAATAGGACCCGCGCCCCCCGAGCGGCACGGACGGCAGCAGGAACTCGACGCCCGCCACCATCGAGAAGTCGGGCCGCACCGCGAGCGCCGCGCGCGAGATCTCGAGGAACTTCCCGCTGTCGAAGCTCGCCTCCTTCATCGCCACCAGCTGCGGGATCGCCTCGAGCAGGCGGACGATCAGCTCGCCGGTGATCTCCACCCCGTCCAGGTACGCCGGCGAGTTGTAGGCGATGATCGGCAGCGCGGTCTCGCGCGACAGCCGCAGGAAGTAGTCGAAGATCGCCTGCTGGCTGGGTCCCCAGAAGTAGGGCGTGATGGCGATCACCGCGTCGGCGCCGATCGACTCCGCGTGGCGCGCGAGCTCGAACGCCTCCTCGATCGCCGGCGCGCTCACGTGGATGGACACCGGCACGCGACCGGCCACCACCTTCACCGCCACCTCGGCGAATCGCTTGCGCTCGTCGAGCGTGAGGTTGTGCGACTCGCCCTTGTGGTGCGGCCACGAGATCGCGGTCGCGCCGGTGCGCACGTGGAAGTCGAGCAGGCGTTCGAAGGTGTCGAGGTCCGGGCTGAAGTCATCCTTCAGCGGCGTGACGGGACTCTGCATCACACCCGAGAGAGAGAGGGACATCGCGGCGGTCGCCATCCATGGCTGTGCATGAAGTGCGGACTCTACTCCTGAGCGAGCTCGGTTGCCGGGCACGGGCTACGCCCCGCGTGCTCCCGCTCGCCGCGGGCGGCCCTCGAACGGCTAGACCGCGAGCAGCGCCTCGAGCCAGGCGGCGGTCGAGAACAGGTCGGCGTCGCGATGCGGCGCGCCGACCAGCTGCACGCCCAGCGGCAGCCCCTGTACCTCGAGCAGCGGGAGCGACAGCGCAGGCGCCCCCAGCCACGAGGCCGGCACGTTGAAGACCGTGTCCCCGGTGGACTCGATGCCCGGCGGCGCGGCGCCCGTCGCCGAGAGCGTGAGGAGCGCATCGACATCGGCCGCAACCGCCGCGTGGGCTCCCCGTGCGGCCTCGCGCTCGGCGAGCAGCGCGCGATAGTCGACCGGCGTCATGCGCTCGGCGCCCGCAAGGCGCTCGCGCAGGAAGGCGCTG
>CAIKXV010000073.1 GCA_903831455.1 uncultured Pseudomonadota bacterium
CCGCCGGCGTGCTGTCGAGGACCTCCATGCCCTGGCCCGCGATCTTCTGGCGCACGGCCGGCTCGGCCAGCACGCGGCGCATCTCGGTGTTGAGCAGGTTGACGATCGGCTCGGGCGTGCCGCCGGTCGCCGAGAACCCGAACCAGGCCGCGATCTCGAAGCCGGGCACGCCGGACTCGGCGATGGTCGGCAGGTCAGGCAGCGTCGGGTTGCGCCGCGCGGTCGTCACGCCGAGCGCCCGCAGCTTGCCCGAGCGGGCGATCTCGGACACCACGGCCACGCTGGCGAACGAGGCGATGGTCTCGCCCGAGAGCACCGCGTTCACCGACAGCGGCGTGCTCTTGTAGGCGATGTGCGTGAGCCTGGCGCCGGTGAGCATGCCGAACAGCTCGCCGGCCATGTGCTGCGAGGTCCCCGAGCCGCCCGAGGAATAGGTGATCTCCCCCGGACGCTTGCGTGCGAGCGCCACGAACTCGGCGACCGAGCGCGCGGGCAGCGAAGGGTGCACGACCAGCATGTTGGGGCTGGAGGCCGCGAGGATGATCGGCGCGAAATCGCGGATCGGGTCGAAGTTGATCCGGCGATAGAGCGTGGGATTGATGCCGTGGGTGCTGATGGTGGTGATGAACAGCGTGTAGCCGTCGGGCGCCGCCTTGGCGGCGAGTTCCGCCGCGACGTTGCCACCTGCGCCCGGCCGGTTGTCGACCACCACCTGCTGGCCCAGCTGGCGGGACAGGCCCTCGGCCATCAGCCGCGAGAGGATGTCCCCTGCCGAGCCGGGGCCGAGGGTGACCAGGATGCGGATCGGACGCGTGGGGTACTTCGGCGCCTGCGCCTCGACCGGTGCGGGCAGGACCAGGCCCGCTCCGGCCGCCAGCAGCAGCCCGGCGGCCACCCGGCGCCGCGCACCGCCCGCGCCCGACGCGCGGTGCGCCGGCAGGCGGGGGCTCATTCGGCCACCACCGCGACGCCCTGGATCTCGATCAGCATCCCGGGGCGGGCGAAGTTCGAGACCGTGATGAGCGCGCTAGCCGGAAAGCGCCCGTCGGGAAAGCGCCTGGCACGCAACGCGACGAAGCGGTCGCCGTTGCGCGGGTCGTTGATGAACACGGTCATCGTCACCATGTCGGCGAGCGAACCGCCGACCCGCTTCAGGGTGGCATCGAGCAGGTCGAAGATGCGGTCGGCCTGCGCGTCGAAGTTGCCCGACAGGTCGCGCCCCTCGGCATCGAGCAGCGCGGTCTGCCCGGCCAGCCACACGGTGCGACCGCCCTGCGTGATCACGGCGGGCGAATAGGCGCGACTCTTCTGCATGTCGCTCGGGGGCAGGTGCTCGCGTTTCATCGTCTGTCCTCCACTGTATCGGCGTGCGCCTGGCGCATGCCGGTCGTGCTCACCGGGGCGGCAGCCCGAGCTGGGCGGCCATCCAGTCCGCCGTCTGCGAACGGTAGCGGTAGGCACGGTTGTTGACCACGTGGTTGCCGTCCTCCACCAGCAGGAACTCGACGGGCCCCTTCGCCTCCCGCGCGAGGCGCTCGGCGTCCTGCCAGGGGATGATGCGGTCCTGCTTGCCCGCGACCACGAACAGCGGGCACTCGATGCGCGAGGCGAGCCCCGCAAGGGACAGCGTCGAGGCATGGGTACGTGCCTCGGCCTCGGTCGCGCACTTCGCCCGCACCTGGAAGGCGCGTCGGGTGAGCGCGGGCAACCCGTCCCAGTTGGCGCCCATGTCGTAGGGGCCGGAGAGTGCGATGCAGGCGCGCGCGCGCTTCTCGAAGGCGGCCGCCCGCGGCGCGTAGTACCCCCCC
>CAIKXV010000074.1 GCA_903831455.1 uncultured Pseudomonadota bacterium
GCCGCCATGGGGGGAGAGACCCTGTCGGGCACGCCCGACCAGGCGGCCGAGTTCATCCGCAGCGAGTTCGCGCGCTGGGGCAAGCTGATTCGCGAGACCGGCATCCGCGCCGACTGACGGCCGGGGCACCCGGAGGTGTCCCCGGGAACACCCCGGCGTGCCCGCGTGGGTTCGCCGGCCTGCGCATGCCGTCCGGCGGCGGGCGGACCCGAACGCGGGCTCAGCCGCCCTCGACCCCGCACAGTTCGATGATGGTGGCGGCGTAGACCTTGGTGGCGGCGAGCAGGTCGTCGATGCGCATCGCCCGGTCCCGCGCCCCGCTGAACGGCTCGACCTGGCGAGGTGGCCCGTAGCACACGGCGGGTATCCCGACCTCGTTGAACACGTTCACATCGCGCCACATGCTGGTCTCGGCCGCCGGCGGCTGGGGCGGCGCGGAGCCGAACAGCCGGCGGTGGCCCGCCTCGAGCGCCGCGAGCAGCGGCTCGGCGCCCTGGGCGACATAACCGCGCGAGAACTGGTAGACGCTCGTCCGCGCCTCGATGCCCAGCGCCTGCGCCACGGACGCCACCTCGCGACGGATCGCCTCCGGCTTCTGCCCGGGGAGGATGCGCACATCGAGATACACGTTGCACCAGCCGAGTGCCTCGGAGCCTGCGATCTTCACCACCTGCGCCTTGGGCACGAAGCGCCCGCCCTCGAAATCACGGCTCTGCCGGGCCTGGTAGTCGACCGCCCAGCGCTCCAGCGCCACCACCAGATGGGCTGCCTTCACGAACGCATTGGAGTTCGGCCCCAGTTCGGCCCCGCGTTCGAGGCGCGGCGTGTAGACCCGCTTTCCCGGGACGTGGACCTTGATCGATGCCTCGCCGCACTCGGCGCGAACGATGCCGAAGCCGGAGGTCTCCCCCACCAGGGCGAAGTCGGCCGTCACGCCGCGATCGACCAGCCAGCGCGAACCGAACCCCTCGCCGGGGCAGTCGATGCCCTGCAGCGCATCGACCGACGGACGCCCGGTCTCGAAGGCCACGCCCGAGAGCCAGAGGTCGCCACGCAACCGCACCCCGGCCCGAACGAGCGCGCGCACCGCGATCATGAACGCGCAGAGCTGGCCCTTGTCGTTGATCACGCCCTTGCCGATGATCAGGTCGCCGTCGACCCATGCGCCTTCGATGCGGCGGTCATCGGCGGTCGCCTCCGGGGCCAGCGCGGGACCGGTATCCAGATGGGCGTTGACGATGAGGCTGTGTCCGCCGGCTCCGGTACCCGGCACATGGCCCACCACGTTGGCGCTGCGATCGGTGATCGGCTGCAACCACGTCTCGATGCCCGAACGCTCGAGCCATGCACCCACGTGCTCGGCCGCCGGACGCTCGGCCGCATGCGGGCTCGGGAGGTTGCCCAGTTCGAGGCACAACGCGACGAGATCGTCGCGGCTCGCCTCGATATCGGTCCAGGCCCGATCGATCGCCTGCTCCACGGCAGGCGAACGTCCGGGACTATCGGTCGCTTCGGTCATCGGTTCCTCCCGCTCATGGCCCCCGCGGGGCTTCGGCGGGGGCTCGCCCGCGCGTGCGGCGACGCCGGCCCCCACCGTTCAGGGTCACTCGGCGCGGATTCCCGCGGCCTTCACCACCTTGCCCCAGCGCGCGATCTCGGCATCGAGGAACGCCGCGAATTCCTTCGGCGTGTTGCCGATCGGATCCGATCCCGCGGCAATCAGCCGGTCGCGGGTATCGGGCATCGCGAACACCTTCATGATGTCCGAATGCAGCTTGGCGATCACGGCCGGCGGCGTGGCCCCGGGGGCGAGGATGCCCGCCCAGGTCGAGGCCTCGAAACCCGGCACGCCGGCCTCGCTCATGGTGGGCAGGTCGGGGATGGCCGGCGAGCGCTTGGCCGAGGCGATCGCCAGGACACGCACCTTGCCGGACTTCGCGTGGGGCAGGACGGCAGGCAGATTGCCGAAGATGAGCGCGATCTGCCCGCCCACGAGGTCAGCCACCGCAGGGCCGCCCCCCTTGTAGGGGATGTGCACCATGTCCACCTTCGCGAGCAGCTTGAACAGTTCCGCGGCCAGGTGGGTGGAGCCCCCCACCCCGCCCGACCCGTAGTTGATCTGGCCCGGCCGGGTACGCAGCACCGCGATCAGTTCCTTCACGTTGCGGGCCGGCACGCTGGAGTGGATCGCCAGCACGTTCGGCGACTCGGCGATGTTCGACACCGGCGTGAAGTCGGAGAGCTGGTACGGAACCTTGGCCTGGAGGCTGAAGTTGACCGGGAAGGCGGAGGTGGCCATCAGGAGCGTGTAGCCGTCGGGCGCGGCGCGGGCCACCGCCTCGGCGCCGATCATCGTCGAGCCGCCGGGGCGGTTCTCGACCAGTGCGGTCTGCCCCCACACGTCGCCGAGTCGCCCGCCGATCAGGCGCGCGATCACGTCGGTGGCTCCCCCCGGGGCCAGCGGCACGATGATGCGCACCGGCTTGACCGGCCACGACTGCGCGAGCAGCGGCATCGGCAGGCCGCTCGCGACCACGGCCAGCGCCGCGACGATGGCCCGACGCCCGACCCCGCGGACTGGCAACGAACAGGAAGAATCGGCACGGACTGCATGACCGGACATCGGAACCCCTCCGCGTGGACCTGCACTTCGAGCGCGCGGAGTCCCGTGGCTGAAACGCTCCGCACGCGGCACCGTGCCACCGGCGGCGACCCTCGTCAACCCGTGTGCAGCGCGCGCTACACTTCGCCCTATCGCAACCCGCACCCCGGTCGATCTCGGCGCGGGCAGACCGTGATCACAGCGCGTGACGCGCCCGACGGAGTCCTGCAATGCCTGCAACCGCCCGTGATGCCCTCCCGACGGCCCTGCCGCGCGCAGGCGCCCCCCGCCTCGCGGCCGCGTGCTCGCTGGTGGCCGCCAGCCTGCTCGCCAGCGCGGTCGGGGCAGCGCAGCCGACCGACGCGGCGAAGCGCTGGCCGGATCGGCCCGTGCGACTGCTGGTGCCCTACGTGCCGGGCGGGCTCCCCGACACGCTGGCGCGGGTCGTCGGACAGCGGCTCACCGAGACACTGGGCCGCGCGTTCCTCGTCGACAACCGTCCCGGCGCCGGCGGCGTGATCGGCACCGAACTGGTGGCGCGCGCCCTGCCCGACGGCCATACCCATCTGGTCGCCGACCTCGGCCAGACCGCCATCACGCCGGCCATGACGCCGAAGCTGCCCTACGACATCGAGCGCGACTTCGCCCCGGTCAGCCTGCTCGGTACGGCGCCCTTCTTCCTCGCGGTGCATTCGAGCACGGGCGTGCAGACGCTGCCGGAACTGGTCGCGTGGGCGAAGGCGCGGGGCGGATCGGCGTCCTACGGCTCCTCGGGCGTGGGCAGCCCGCACCACCTGGCGATGGAGATCCTGCGCCGCCGGGTCGGCATGGACCTCGTGCACGTACCCTACAAGGGCAGCGGCCAGTCGACGCCGGCACTCGTCTCCGGCGAGGTACCGATGCTGTTCACGGTGCTGCCGTCCGTGGCGGCGCACGTGAAGGCCGGTACCGTTCGCCTCGTCGCGGTGGCCAGCGCCCAGCGCACGCCCCAGGCTCCCGAGGTCCCCACCTTCGCCGAACTCGGCGTGAAGGGATTCGTGCTGCTGCCTTCGGTGGCCATGCTGGCGCCAGCCGGGACGCCGCGGGCGATCATCGAGCGCCTGGCCGCCGAGATCGGACGCGCGGTCCGTCACCCCGAGGCGCAGCAGCGTCTCGCCGCCCTGGGCATCGAGCCGGTCGGCAGCACGCCCGAGGCGTATGCGGTCCAGCTAAAAGCCGACATCGCGCTGTTCCGGGCGGCCGTGCAGGCCGCCGGCATCCGGGCCGAATGAGCCGGGACGACGCCATGGCCCCGCACTCGATCCCCTCGCCGGTCGAACCTGCGGGCCAGCTCTACCTCGAGGATTTCCGGCCCGGCCAGCGGTTCGAAGGACCCACGCGCACGCTCGATCGCGAGGCCTTCCGGGCCTTCGCGACGCTCACGGGCGACGCGCACCCGATCCACTACGACCCGCAATACGCAGCCCGCAGCCGCTTCGGTCGCCCGGTCGCGCACGGGCTGCTGCTCGCCGCCTGCGGCGCGCTGGGAGCCACGACGCTGTCCGCTCGGCTGGAGGCCTCGATGATCGCCTTCCTCGAGCAGGGCATGCGATTCCTCGCCCCGGTGTGCGAGGGCGACACCGTGCGCTGCGAGTTCGAGGTGCAGTCGGCGAGCCCGGGGCGCGACCCGGGCAGGGGCGTGCTACGGCTGGCGGTACGCCTGCTCGACCCCCTCGGCAAGGTGCTCGCCGAAGGACACCATGCCTACCTGATCGCCACCCGCCCGCGGGAGAATGCCCGATGACCCACCCCTTCACGCCGGTCACGCCCGCCTCGGGCTGGAACCCGCGCTATACCTTCTCGGCTGCCGTCCGCACCGGCGACCTGCTGTTCATCTCCGGCATGACCGCGGCGGACGAACAGGGCCGCATCGTCGGCGAAGGCGACATCGTGCGCCAGACCGAGTACATCTTCGAGAAGATGGGACGGGTGCTGGCGGCCGCGGGACTCGACTTCGGCCATGTCGTCGAGACCACGGAATACTTCACCACGCTCGACGGCTATGCCCGCACGTCCGAGGTCCGGCGGCGGGTGTTCGGCGCCGGCCCGTATCCCGCCGCAACCGGCGTGAGGGTGGCCGGACTGATCCGTCCCGGGGCACTCATCGAGATCAAGGCCGTCGCCTGCTACCCGCCGGCCGCGGGACGCTAGTTGATCGTCGCACCCGACGCGCGCACGACCTTCTCCCATTTCAGCAGTTCGCGCCGGATCAGTTCGCCCAGGGCTTCGGGCGTACCCGGCTGCGGCTCGTCGATACCCTGGGCTGCGAGCTGGGTGCGAACCTCGGGCTCGGCCAGCAGCCGACGAAGCTCCGCATTCAGGCGGTCGATGGTCGGGCGCGCAACGCCACCGGTGGTCGCGATGCCGTACCACGTCGTGGCGACGAATCCCGGGACCCCGCCCTCCTCGACGGTCGGCAGATCGGGCGCGGCCGCGCTGCGCTTCGAACCGGTGACCGCCAGCGCGCGCACCTTGCCCGCGCGCGCGAGCGGCAGCAGCGTGCCGACGCTGCTCATCACGATCTGGACTTCGCCCGACATCAGGGCGGTGAGGGCCGGCGGCGCACCCTTGAACGGCACGCGTACCGTCTGGATGCCGGCCAGCGTGTTGAGCAGTTCGGTTGCGAGATGCGTGGGGCTCGAGGTGGCCCCGTAGAACAGTTCCCCCTTGCGCGCGCGGGCGAGCGCGACCAGCTCCTGCACGCTGCGTACCGGCAACGCGTTGTTGACCGCGAGCAGGTTGGGCGACTCGCCGATCAGTCCCACCGGCGCGAAGTCGCGGATCGGATCGAAGGGGACGGTGCGATAGAGCGGAGGGTTGATCGCGATGCCCGGCTGCACGAGCAGCAGCGTATGCCCGTCGGCGGTCGCACGGGCCACCGTCTCCATCGCGATGTTCGCATCCGCACCCGGCCGGTTCTCCACCACGACCGGCTGCCCGAGCAGCGCGCTGTAGCGGGGCGCGACGATCCGTGCGACCAGATCCACCGGCCCGCCCGGCACGAAGCCGACCACGATGCGCATCGGCCGACTGGGCCAGTTCGGTGCGGGCTGGGCCTGCGCAGCCGACGCGGCCGCGAGGAGGACGGCGGCGAACGAGGCGGACGGGAAGACAGGTTTCATGGGGTTCTCCGGTCGGGAAGACAGGCCACCGTCGACCGCAGCAAGGCCGCGACGGAGACCGGCAAGGCGAGGGTTCGGCGCGCGCCCGACCACGGCGCAAGCCTGCGCCGGATGCGGGCGATCGCCAGCCGTGCCCAGGCCTCGGGGGATCGTTCCATTTTCAATTGGGCTCGGCGCCCACGCGCGGCACCACCTCCCGCCACAGGGCAATCTCGGTTGCGACGCGTCGGGCGAAGGCGGCCGGAGGCGTGAGCGGCGAACTCGCGCCCTGCGAGGCGAACAGTTCGCGCGGACGCGGACGCTGCGCCGCCTGCGCGATGACCGCGTGCATGCGCTCGAGCAGGCTGGCGGGTATGCCCGAGGGGCCGATCAGGCCGAACCAGATCGGCATGTCGTAGTCGGGGAACCCCGACTCGGCGAACGTCGGCACGTCGGGCAGCAGCGGATTGCGCTCGCGACCGGTGACCGCCAGCGCGCGCATGCGACCGGCTTTCACCGCGTTGACCGCGCTGGCGATGCTGGAGGTGCCGACGTCGACACGCCCCGCGACGATCTCGCCGATCGACGCGGCGACACCCTTGAACGGGACGTGGACCATGCGCAGCTTGTTCATGTCGATGAACAGTTCCGCGGCCAGGTGCGAGGACGTGCCGTTGCCGCCGGTCGCGAAGGTGATCTCCCCCGCCCTCGCCCGGGCAAGGGCGACGAGATCGCGCGGCGAGCGCGCGGGGAAGTCGTTGCGCGCGAACCACAGCGTGGGCGCCTCGGCCACCAGCGTGACCGGCTGGAAATCGCGCAGGGGATCGAACGGCAGGTTCCGCCGATACAGGGCCGGCGCGATCGAGAACGAGTTCTCGGTCATCAGCAGGGTATGCCCGTCGGGCGCCGACTTCGCGACCAGCGCCGCGCCGATGGTGGTCCCCGCGCCGGGCCGGTTGTCGACGATCGCCGGCTGGCCGCTCGCCTCGGTGATCTCCCCGGCCAGTGCGCGCCCGACCACGTCGGTGAACGAGCCCGGCACCACGGGCACGATCACGCGCATCGGCCGGGTCGGCCATGACGGCTGCGCCGCCGCGACGGTGGCCCCGAGCGCGAGGAAGGCGACGATCGCCCGTCGCGCACCGCGTACGGAGCCTCGGCGCGCGAGGTCATACAATCGGCACTGCAGCCTTCTGCTCATCGATCCCTCCCCCAACGACAATATCCACCGCCCACCATGTCATCCTACTACGAGGACTTCACCGTCGGTGCGCGCTACCCGACCTATGGACGCACGATCACCGAGGGCGACCTCTCGCTCTTCTGCGCGCTGGTGGGCTACCACGTGCCGCTGTTCATCGACGAGGAGTTCGCGCGCAGGACCGAGCACGGCGGTCGCATCTGCCCCAGCCACCTGATCATGTCCTACTCGACCGGCATGACCGAGAGCCTGTTCCGGACCTCGGTGATCGGACTGCTGGGCCTGGACGGTGGACGCTTCTTCCGGCCGGTGCGCATCGGCGACACCATCCGCACCGACGTGGAAGTCCTGTCCAAGCGCGAGACCTCGAAACCGGATCGCGGGCTCGTGGTGTTCCGCGACCTCGTGTTCAACCAGCGCGACGAACTCGTCTTCCAGATGGACAAGACCGCGCTGATCCGCACCCGCGCAAGCCTCGCGCCCTCGCAGACGGCCTGCTGAGCCGCGCCCGTGCGGCAGCCCGTCCGCTGCGCGAGCCGGGCTCGAGGCAGGCGTCGCCGCAGGGTCCTCCCCGGCCGGGAACGACGCCGCCCCACGAGCGATCGGGTGCGCGCCGAACGCCTTGCCTCGCCCCACCGCGCGCGAGCACGTCGCCTTGCGCGCGCGATCGAGACCGCAGGCCCCGGGGGATCGTCGTCCTTCGCTCAGGCAGGCCGGAACCCGCCCTGCGCCGGTAGCGGCGGGCTGTAGATCACCAGGACCCGGGCGGGTCCGTCCACCGCCCGCGCCCCGTGCACCAGCCCCGGGGGGATCCGGATCACGCTGCCGGGCGGACAGCGCGTCGGAGCCACACCCGGCTCGCTGTGTTCGAGCACGCCCTCGAGCACCATCACGATCTGCCATGCGCTGTCGTGCGAATGCGGGTGGGCGGCGCCACCCAGCGCAACGTCGCCGAGCACCATCTCGAGACCCGCGCCGAGGCCAGCCTCGACCAGTCGCCGGTTGACCGTGCCGCCATGGCCGGGCGGCGAATACGGCACCCGATCGTCGATGTGCACGATCCGCGGGGCCCGGGGATCGCCCGAGGCGTCCGCGGACGGCACGGTTGCCTGCGGCTTTTCGTCGTTCATTTCCGAGCCGTCCCTGTGGACATGGAGGCGGTCACCCGCGGGCCGAGGCCTCACCGCCGCGGGCTGCGCCGCAGGCCAGCAGCGCGGCGATCGCCTCGACGCTGTAGCCGGCTTCGGCGAGGACCGCCTCGGTGTGTTCACCCAGCCGGGGGGCGCTGACCGGATGGCGGGCGGGCTCGCCGTCGAAGAAACCGGGCGAGGCGAGCTGGCGTACCGGCCCCAGCCCCGGTGCGTCCGCCCATGACAAGGCACCGCTGCGCTCGAGCGCAGGGTCGGCCGCCACCTCCGGCAGGCGGGCCACCGGCATTGCCGGCATGCGCAACTCGCGCGCGAGGGCGATCCACTCGTCGACGGTGCGGGTATGCGCGACCGATTCGATCACGTCGTAGAGTTCGTGGAAGCGCGTGCCTCGAACCGCCGGGTCGGTGACACGGGGGTCGATGACCATGTCCTCGCGCCCCACCGCGGCGAAGAATCGCGCCCACTGCTCGCTGCTGTACGGGGTCATCGAGACATGGCCATCGCGCGCGCGGTAGATGCGGCGACCATCGCGGGTGACGCGCGCGTAGCCGACGGGGCCGGTGGCCGGCTGGTAGGTCGCGCCCTGCAGATGCTCGACCAGGCAGAAGCTGGCAAGCGTGTCGTACATCGGCACGTCGATGACGCCCCCCTCGCCGGTGGCGCGCTGGCGCACCAGCGCCGCCAGCATCGCCGTGGCGAGCGCGAGGCCCGACACCTTGTCCGCGATCAGGCTGGGTACGAGCCGGGGGGTGCCATCGGCGTCCCCGTTGAGGTCCGCCATGCCCACCGCGCACTGGATCACGTCGTCGATGGCGGGCGCATCCGCGAGCGGATGCTGCTCGGAGAAGCCGGTCGCCGCGCAGTAGAGGATGCGCGGGTTGAGCGCCCGCACCGCCTCGGGGGAGAACCCCAGCCGCGCCATCGGCTCCCGGCGCACGTTGTGCACCAGCAGGTCGGCGCCCCGCAGCAGCGCCTCGAGCGCAGCGCGCCCCTCCGGCTTGCGGATGTCGAGCACGACCGACCGCTTGCCGCGGTTCAGGTTCATGAACACCGGCCCCATGCCGCGCTCGGGCGCGGGTCCGGCGTATCGCATGATGTCGCCGTCGGGCACTTCGACCTTCACGACATCGGCGCCATAGTCGGCGAGGACCTGGGTCGCGTAGGGGCCGAACAGGACCGAGGTCATGTCGATCACCCGCACGCCCGCCAGCAGTTGCTGCGCAGTGCTCATGGAATTTCCGCGCCCGCAGGGGAGCGCGCCGTCACGAAGGATCGTCTCGGCGGAATGGTAGCGCAGGCGCCGCATGCGGGCCGGCGCGCCGCCGGACCCGCGTGCGGCGCCCGGAGCGGACTGCGCCGCGAGCGGACACCGCCCGGGGGCGCCGCGCGACCCCGATGCCGGCGCGCAGCGGCCTGGGGACCACGCGGTGCAAGGGCAGGTGCATCGCGGTATCGTCGGGCATCCGCTCGGGCGCTCGCCCGCGGGTACCGCGACGGGCCGGGAGCACCGCCACGACCGATCGCATCGCAGCGCCCGAACGCCCTCCGCCTACCCTCCCGATGCACGCCGACCGCCAGCGCCCCAGCCCGACCGAGATCGCCTGCTGGATCGCGGTGGCGACCACCTGCCTGTGGTCCACGATCGATCCCCATGATCGGTTGACCTGGTGGCTGGAGGCGCTGCCCTCGGTCGCGGTGCTGGTCCTGCTGCCCGCGTTGTTCGCGAGGTTCAGGTTCACCCCGCTCGCCACCGTGCTGATCGCCGCCCATGCGATCGTGCTGCTGGTCGGCGCGCACTACACCTACGCGGAGGTGCCGCTCGGCAACTGGGCGCGCGACACCTTCGACCTCTCGCGCAACCACTACGACCGGTTCGGCCACGTGATGCAGGGGTTCACCCCGGCGATCGTCGCGCGCGAGGTGCTCGCCCGCCGCTCGCCGCTGCACGGCAGTCGATGGCTGCCGTTCCTCGCGATCTGCTTCTGCCTGGCCTTTTCGGCCTTCTACGAACTCATCGAGTGGTGGGTGGCGATCTCCACCGGCGACGACGCGGTGGCCTTCCTCGCCACCCAGGGCGACGTCTGGGACACCCAATGGGACATGTTCCTCGCGCTGGCTGGCGCATGCCTGTCGATCGCACTGTTCTCCCGCCTGCACGACCGCCAGCTCGCGCAACTGGCGCCTCGAGGCGCATAGGACACACCGTGCGCAGGCACCCCGGGGTGGCCTCGGCGCACGCCGGACGGGAACGACCGCGCCGCCCCCAGGGCATCCGCGCGTAGTAACATTACGGGTTTTCCGTCAACTACTTGCCCGCGGCCTGCCGGCACGACGGTCACCGCGCCCCGGGCGCGGCGAGGCACCGGTCCGGCGCGCGCTCCCGAAGATGGCATTGATCGTCCAGAAGTACGGCGGGACCTCGGTCGGCTCGCCCGAGCGCATCCGCAACGTCGCGCGCCGCGTTGCGCGCTGGAAATCGCAGGGCCACGACCTGGTCGTCGTCGTCTCGGCCATGTCCGGCGAGACCAACCGGCTGATCGCGCTCGCCCGCGAAGTCCAGGGTGAACCGGACCCGCGCGAACTCGACCAGATGGTGTCCACCGGCGAGCAGGTCACGATCGGGCTGCTCGCAATGGCGCTGAAGGACATCGGCGTGGACGCCCGCAGCTACACCGGCGGGCAGGTCCGCATCCTCACCGACAACGCGTACACCAAGGCCCGCATCCTGTCGATCGACGAGCACAACATGCGTGCCGACCTCTCGGCGGGGCGGGTGGTCGTCGTCGCCGGCTTCCAGGGGATCGACGCCGCGGGCAACGTCACCACGCTGGGCCGCGGCGGCTCGGATACCACCGGCGTGGCGCTGGCCGCGGCCCTGCGCGCGGACGAGTGCCAGATCTACACCGACGTCGATGGCGTCTACACCACCGACCCGCGCATCGTCCCCAATGCCCGGCGCCTGCGGACGGTCACCTTCGAGGAGATGCTGGAGATGGCCAGCCTCGGCTCGAAGGTGCTGCAGATCCGCTCGGTGGAGTTCGCCGGCAAGTACCGCGTCAAGCTGCGGGTGCTCTCTTCGTTCCAGGACGAGGGCGAGGGCACGCTGATCACCTTCGAAGAGGACGAGCACATGGAACAGGCGATCATCTCGGGCATCGCGTTCAACCGCGACGAGGCCAAGATCACGGTGCAGGGGGTCCCCGACCGGCCGGGCATCGCGTACCAGATCCTCGGCCCGGTGGCCGACGCGAACATCGACGTCGACATGATCGTGCAGAACGCCGGCGTGCACGGCCTGACCGATTTCTCCTTCACGGTGCCGAGGGGCGACTTCGCCCGCGCCAGCCGGTTGATCGAGGAGGTGCGCCAGCACATCGGCGCGCGCGAGGTCATCGGCGACGAGCGCATCGCGAAGGTATCCATCGTCGGCGTGGGCATGCGATCGCACTGCGGCATCGCCAGCAAGGCGTTCCGCGCGCTCTCCGAGGAGGGCATCAACATCCAGATGATCTCCACCTCGGAGATCAAGATCTCGGTCGTGCTCGACGAGAAGTACCTCGAACTCGCGGTGCGGGTGCTGCACGACGCGTTCGAACTCGATCGCGAACCGGTCTGACCCGCACCGGCTCCGGGCGCGGAGCCCGGCCTGCCGCCCTGGCGGGACGCCAGCCGACGAGCGTCCCGGATGCGCGAGTCGCGCGGGTGTCGCGAGGGCCGGCCTGCCCGGCTCAGTTCACTTCGGCCTTCGCGCCAGACTGCACGATCACCGGCGCCCAGCGCCGGATCTCCTCGCGCAGGAAGCGGCGGAAGTCGTCCGGCGAGCCCGGCAACGGTTCGCCGCCGACGTTGCGGATGCGCTCGGCCGTCTCGGGCGTCTGCAGCGAGCGAACGGCCTCGGCATTCAGTCGGGCGACCACCGCCGACGGCGTCCCCGCGGGCACCATGATGCCCCCGAAACCGACCGCCTCGAAGGCCACCCCCTCTTCGCGGAAGGTCGGGATGTTCGACAGCGCGCTCGACCGTTTCGCGCTGGCCATCGCCAGCCCGCGGACCTTGCCCGCCTGGATCTGCGCCATCGCCCCGGGGACGTTGCCGAACATCACGTCGGTCTGCCCGGAGATGAGGCCGGTCAGCGCCTGCGGGCTACCCGGGTAGGGCACGTGGGTCGCGGCGAAGCGGTTCTGGGTGCGGAAGAGTTCCATTGCCAGGTGCTGCGGGCTACCGATGCCCAGCGAGCCGTAGTTGAAACCACCGGGCCGGCTCCTCGCCTGCTCCAGGAATTCCTTGAGCGAGTTGATCGGCGAGCGTGCCGACACCAGCAGCACGTTCGGGAACTGGGCATAGAGCGCCACCGGCGCGAAGTCGCGCTCGGTGTCGAACGGCAGCTTGGGTCGCAGGTTCAGATGGAAGGCGAACGGCGTGCTCACGAACACCACCGTGTAGCCATCGGCCGGGGCCTTGGCGGCCAGTTCGTAGGCGATGAGTCCGCTCGCGCCCGGGCGATTGTCGTAGACCAGCGGGCGCCCCAGTCCATCGGCCATCCGCTCGCCCACCACGCGCGCGAGGATGTCGGACACCCCTCCCGCGGGGAAATCGATCACCAGGCGGATCGGCCGGTTCGGATACGCCTGGGCGGCCGCGCCCGTGGCGAAGCCCGCCCACGCAGCGGCGGCGATCAGAAGGCAACGGATCGGCGAACGCAGGAACTCGGACACCATGGCAACTCCGGCAGGCGAGGGTGGCCAGCATGATCGCTCCCGGTCCGTTCGGCAAGGAGGTCCCGGCCGCTGTGCTACCGTGACGGCCCGGGCCGGCGCCCGGCGGGTCGCCAGTCCCGGCCGCTCGCACGACCGGCTTGCACGCACGGAGAGCGCATGAGCACGATCGACAAGCAGTTGATCTTCCCCGAAGGACTGTCCCGCCCCACCGGCGTCTGGACCACCGTGACGACTGCCCGACCGGGACGCCTCGTGTTCGTGTCGGGCCTCACGGCGAAGGACGCGTCCGGCGTGGTGGTCGGCAAGGACGACATCCGCGTCCAGACCGTGCAGGTCTGCGAGAACCTCAAGCTCGCGATGCAATCCGCCGGGGGGTCGCTGCGCGACATCATGCGGGTGGACGTGTTCATCAAGGACATGGCCCACTTCAAGGTGATCCACGAGGTCCGCGGGCGTTATTTCGACGTCGAACCGCCCGCCTCCACGATGGTGGCCGTCTCCGCCTTCACCCACCCGGACATGCTGATCGAGATCAACGCGATCGCCGTGCTTCCCTGACCCGCGCCGACAGGACGGGTCGACGCCGCGATCGCCCGTTCGGCGCCGCCCGCCCGCCCCCATCACGGGGCGATGCAAGCACCCGGCCGTAGCGCCGGGCGGGCCCGCCGTCCTGCCCGGCCGGCGCCCGGAGCGGCGGGGTCGTACGCGGCTGCGGGCACGTCCAGCGGGCATGTCCTCGCGCGGGCGACGATCCGGGCGGTATACTCCGCACCCGTGGAGAGATGGCCGAGAGGTCGAAGGCGCTCCCCTGCTAAGGGAGTATACGGGCCAAAACCTGTATCGAGGGTTCGAATCCCTCTCTCTCCGCCAGTTCGCCTGTATACTCGGCGGCACGCGCCTGTAGCTCAGTTGGATAGAGTACTTGGCTACGAACCAAGGGGTCGTGGGTTCAAATCCTGCCAGGCGCGCCAGTTCCAGCAGCCGGTCGGCCCTCGAGGCCGGCCGGCTGTTTTCACTTGCGGGGCATGGTTCGAGCCAGGGCCCGGCCAGCCGCGCCGCCTGATGGGCTCCGCCCCGGCCGGGAAGGCCTGAACCGCCCTCGGCCGCTTCGCCCCTCCCGTGTGCCATGGCCCGCCGGGCACGGCCGATCGCCGACCGCGCTGCACGGTCGCCCGTCCCTCGGTGTCCGTGCATTCCGGGGGCGGCGCGTCGCACGCGTCGGTGATAGCCTCGCGGGCCGGGGAGGCGGCCCGGAAACCGGTCCGTCGCCGGGCTGGCGAGCCGGATCGCCATGGCGGCGCCATCGATCCGGCCTGGCAGCCCACGGCCCCCGCCCCCCCTGCGGTACCCTTGCATCCCGTTCCAGCGATCCCCCATGCGCCACTACACCCTCGCGTCGATTCCCGGAGACGGCATCGGCAAGGAAGTCATTCCCGCGGGCGAGCGGGTGCTCGACCACCTCGCGCGCGCCTGCGGCTTCACGATCGAGTTCCGCCGGTTCGACTGGGGCAGCGACTACTACCGGGCGCATGGAGTGATGATGCCCGCGGACGGACTGGACGCCCTGCGCGGGGTCGATGCCATCTACTTCGGCGCGGTGGGAGCTCCCGACATCCCCGACCACCTGACGCTGTGGGGCCTGCGACTGGCCATCTGCCAGCCGTTCGACCAGTACGCGAACGTGCGCCCTGCCCGCGTGCTGCCCGGCATCCGCAGCCCGCTGGCGGGCCTCGACCCCGCCCAGCTCGACTGGGTCATCGTGCGCGAGAACTCCGAGGGTGAATACTCGGGCGCCGGCGGGCGTGCGCACCGCGGCCTTCCCGAGGAAGTGGCCACCGACGTGTCGATCTTCACGAGGGCCGGCGTCGAGCGCGTGCTGCGGTTCGCGTTCACGCTCGCGCGTTCACGCCCGCGCCGCCTGCTCACCGTGGTCACCAAGTCCAATGCCCAGCGACATGGCATGGTGATGTGGGACGAGATCGCGCAGGAGGTCGCCGCCTCCTTCCCGGACGTGACCTGGGACAAGATGCTGGTCGATGCGATGACCGTCCGCATGGTCACCCGCCCCGGCAGCCTGGACACCATCGTCGCGACCAACCTGCACGCCGACGTGCTGAGCGACCTCGCCGCCGCCCTGTCGGGCTCGATGGGCGTGGCCCCGACGGCCAACCTCAATCCGGAGCGACGGTTCCCGTCGATGTTCGAGCCCATCCACGGCTCGGCCTTCGACATCACCGGAATGGGCATCGCCAATCCCGTCGGCACGTTCTGGTCCGCGGTGATGATGCTCGAGCACCTCGGCGAGGCCGAGGCTGCCGCGCGCCTGATGGCCGCGATCGAACGCACCACCCGCAACACCCGCCTGCACACCCCCGATCTCGGTGGCGAGGCCTCCACCGAACTGGTGACCCAGGCCGTGATCGACGCCCTCTGATCCGCACCCGCCCCTGTCGGGACACCTCCTGCCGATCCCCGAATCCGCCATGACCGACGACACCCTCACCGGCGACTCGCGCCCCGATCCGTCCGCCCCGCTGTGGGTTCCTTCCGCGCAGCGCGTGGCCCGCTCCAACCTGCGGCGCTTCATGGCCGAGGTCGCCCGCCGCCACGCGGTGGATGTCCGCGACTATCCCTCCCTCTACCGCTGGTCGATCGATCGGTCCGAGGACTTCTGGTCCACGCTGTGGACGTTCTGCAGCGTCATCGGCGAGCGCGGCGAGCGGGTGCTCGAGCACCCCGACCGCATGCCCGGGGCGCGGTGGTTCCCGGATGCCCGCCTCAACTTCGCCGAAAACCTGCTGCGCCGCGCCGACGACGCGCCGGCGATCATCTTCCGCGCGGAGAGCGGACTCGCAGGCACGACGACCTACGCCGAACTGCGCCACGAGGTATCGCGACTCCAGCAGGCCCTGCGCGCCGCGGGCGTGGGGCCGGGCGACCGCGTCGCGGGCTACGTTCCCAACATCCCCGGGGCCATCATCGGCATGCTCGCCACCGCGAGCCTCGGGGCGGTGTGGTCCTCGTGCTCGCCGGACTTCGGCGTGCAGGGCGTGCTCGACCGTTTCGGCCAGATCGGCCCGAAGGTCCTGATCGCCGCCGACGGCTATTTCTACAACGGCAAGACGATCGACGTGATGCCGCGGCTGCGCGAGATCGTCGACCGCCTGCCGTCGGTCGAGCGCACGGTGGTCGTGCCCTACACCTGCCGCGAACCGGACATGGCCGGCATCCGGGCGGCGGTCGACGTGCACGAGTTCATGGCGCCCTGGTCCCCGGGACCGCTGCGCTTCGAGCGGCTTCCGTTCGACCATCCGCTCTACATCATGTACTCGTCGGGCACCACCGGCGTGCCCAAGTGCATCGTGCATGGCGCGGGCGGCACGCTGCTGCAGCACCTGAAGGAGCACCAGCTCCACGTCGACCTGCAACCCGACGATCGTCTGTTCTACTTCACCACCTGCGGCTGGATGATGTGGAACTGGCTCGCCTCGGGCCTGGCCACCGGATCGGCGGTGCTGCTGTTCGACGGCTCTCCGTTCTACTCGAAGGGCAACGTGCTCTTCGATTTCGCGCAGCAGTCGGGCATGACCGTGTTCGGCACCTCGGCGAAGTACATCGATGCGCTGCGCAAGCTCGGACTCGTGCCCGCCCGTTCGCACGACCTGTCGCGGGTGCATACCCTGCTCTCCACCGGCTCGCCGCTGGTGCCGGAGAGTTTCGACTACGTGTACGAGAACATCTCGCGGGATCTCTGCCTGTCCTCGATCTCGGGCGGCACCGACATCGTCTCCTGCTTCGTGCTCGGATGCCCGCTGCTGCCCGTATGGCGCGGCGAGATCCAGTGCCGCGGACTGGGCATGGCGGTCGATGTCTGGAACGAGCACGGGCAACCGGTGCGCGGGGAACGCGGCGAGCTGGTGTGTACGCGCCCCTTCCCCAGCATGCCGGTCGGCTTCTGGCACGACACCGACGGCAGCCGCTATCGCGCGGCCTACTTCGAGCGCTTCCCGGGCGTGTGGTGCCACGGTGATTTCTGCGAACTGACCGATCACGACGGCCTGGTGATCCACGGGCGCTCGGACGCCGTGCTCAATCCGGGCGGCGTGCGCATCGGTACAGCGGAGATCTACCGCCAGGTCGAGCAGCTCGACGAGGTGCAGGAGAGCCTCGTGATCGGCCAGGACTGGCCACCGATCCATCCCAACGACGTGCGCGTCGTGCTGTTCGTGCGATTGCGCGACGGCCTCGCGCTCGATGACGCGCTGGTCGCACGGATCCGGCAGCAGATCCGCGACAACACCACCCCGCGCCACGTCCCCGCGAAGGTGCTCCAGGTCGCCGACATCCCGCGGACCAAGAGCGGCAAGATCGTGGAACTCGCCGTGCGCGCCATCGTGCACGGGCAACCGGTCCGCAACCGGGAGGCCCTGGCCAATCCGGAGGCGCTGGCGCTGTTCGCCGACCGACCGGAACTGGCCAGCTAGTTCGCGCCCCCTTGAACCGCGGCGCGTTCGCCCCGACCGTACCTTCATGAACGCGCAGCCCGAGGGCGAGTCGCGGTTACCGACCGCGCTGCCCGTCGAACCCGCCCCGCTCGACCTGGACGTGACCGGCATGACCTGCGCGGCCTGCGCCGCGCGCATCCAGGCCGTGCTCGGCAGGCTGCCGGGCGTACGGTCGGCCGAGGTCAGTTTCGCCACCGGGAGCGCTCGCGTGCGGCTGGACCCGGCGATCACGGGTACCGAGCAGGTCATCGCTGCCGTCGCGCGGGCAGGGTACGGCGCAAGCCCGGCTTCCGACGACCCGCTGGCGGCGGCCACCGCCCCGGGCAGCCTGGAGGCAGGAAATCATCGGCGGCGCTTCATCTTCGCCGCCGTGTTCACGGTGCCGCTGCTCGCCCAGATGATCGGCATGGCCCTCGGGCGGCACGACCTGATGCTGCCCGCGGCCGTGCAGTTCCTGCTCGCGACACCGGTCCAGTTCCTCGCGGCGGCACCGTTCTACCGCGGCGCCTTTGCCGCCCTGCGCGGCGGCGGCGCCAACATGGACGTCCTCGTGGTCCTGGGCACCACGATCGCCTGGGCGTGGAGCACGGTGGCCTGGCTTTTCGGGGCCCACGACCAGCTGTACTTCGAGTCCTCGGCCACGGTCATCGCGCTGGTGCTGCTCGGCAAGTGGATGGAGGCGCGCGCACGCGCCCGTACCGGCGAGGCCATCGCGCAGCTGATCGCGCTGCAGCCGCCACGGGCCCGCGTGCTGCGCGACGGACTCGAGCGTGACGAACCGGTCGACCGCATCGCAGTGGGCGATCGTCTCGCGGTGCGTCCCGGCGAGGCCTTCCCGGTGGACGGCGTGGTGGAATCCGGGGAGTCCTCCGCCGACGAGCGCATGCTCACCGGGGAGAGCGTGCCGGTGGGCAAGGGCAGGGGCGACACGGTTCGCGCGGGGACGCTCAACGGAACCGGACACCTGGTCGTGCAGGCCACCGCCGTCGGTCGGTCGACCGCGCTGGCCGGGATCGTTCGACTGGTCCGCGACGCGCAATCCTCGCGGGCCCCGGTCCAGCGACTGGCCGACCGCGTCTCCGGGGTGTTCGTGCCCGCCGTGCTGGCGATCGCGACGCTCACCTTTCTCGGCTGGCTCGGCGCCGGTCGCGAGCCCTACGCCGCCCTTCTCCCGGCGCTCGCCGTCCTCGTGATCGCCTGTCCCTGTGCGCTCGGGCTGGCCACCCCTGCGGCGATGATGGTCGGCATCGGCGAAGGCTCCCGGGCCGGCATCCTGGTGCGCGATGCAGCCGCGCTCGAACACGCCCGCGACCTGGATATCCTCGTGGTCGACAAGACCGGGACGCTCACCGAAGGCCGGCCACGCGTGGTCGAAGTGCGGACATTCGAGGGCCTGCCCGAGGAAGACCTGCTGCGCCTGGCCGCCGCGCTCGGGGGTCGGTCGACCCACCCGCTCGCCACCGCCATCGCCGAGCGAGCCTCGTTGCCCCTGCCCGAGGTAGCCGGCTTCGAGTCGGTCACCGGGGCGGGCCTGCTCGGCACGGTCGAGGGACGGTCCATCGCGCTCGGCCGCACCGACTGGCTCGCCCAGGGGCGAGCCGTGCTGCCCGAGGGCCGGCAGTGGCCGGGAGCGGATGGACGCTCGTGGGTCGGCGTCGCGGCAGACGGCGTGGCCCTCGGCGCCATCGCGCTGGCCGACACCCTGCGCGACGATTCGCGCGCAGCCGTCGCCGCGCTCCGGTCCTCCGGCATCGAGGTGGTGATGCTGTCCGGCGACGATCCGGCGGTCGCCGAGCGCGTCGCGCGCGAGGCCGGCATCGTGCGCTGGCGCGGACGATGCGATCCTGCGGCGAAGGCATCCGAGATACGCGCGCTGCAGGCTGCAGGTCACCGGGTCGGCATGGTCGGCGATGGCATCAACGACGCCCCCGCGCTGGCCGCGGCCAACGTGGGTTTCGCGATCGGCTCGGGCTCGGGCGTGGCGCTGGCCTCCGCCGACCTCACGCTGCTCGGCAGCCGCCTGTCGCAAGTCGTCGACGCGATCGACCTGTCGCGCGCCACCATGGCCCGCGTCCGTCAGAACCTCGCGTTCGCGTTCGGCTACAACGTGCTGGGCATCCCGCTGGCGGCCGCCGGCCTGCTCAGTCCGGTGATCGCCGGCGCCGCGATGGCGATGAGTTCCGTGTGCGTGGTGGCCAACGCGCTCGCGCTGCGCCGCTGGTCGCGCCGTCGGCAGCCGGCACGCGCATACTCGACCGGCCGATCCCGCGCGCCCCGACCCGGAGATGATCGATGACACTGCACATCCTGCCCATCGAGGGCATGACCTGCCAGGGCTGCGTCGCCAGCCTCACCCGGACCCTGCGGGCGCTGCCCGGGGTGTCGAGCGTCGAGGTCTCGCTCGAGCGCGCCGAGGCCCGCGTCGAGGCCGATCCGGTCGAGGCGCCGGAGGCCGCGCTTCGCAGTGCCGTGCTGGACGCGGGGTTCGGCTTGCGCTGAGCGCGCGCCCGCGGGCAACGGCGCCCAGCGGGCTGGCGTCACCAGAACTGCCACCAGCGCCGGGTGTCGCGGGTGATGTCGACCTTGAAGTACCGGCTATCGGGGAAATTGCGGCGCATCACCCGCTCGGCGTCGTCGCGCAGGTCGACGAGGCCCAGCGCGTCGTAGGCCTTCACCAGGATCAGCAGCGCCTCCTCGTTGGCCGGCGCCTGCGGATAGGTGGTGAGCGCGGACTGCGCGCGGTTGACCGCTGCGACGAACGCGCCCTTGCGCAGGTAGAAGCGGGCAACGTGGACCTCGTTGGACGCGAGCGAGTTCACGATGTACTTCAGGCGCGCGGCGGCGTCCGGCGCGTACTTGCTGTCCGGGAATCGAACGACCAGTTCACGGAAGGCGTCGAAGGCCTCCCGGGCAGCCCGCGGGTCGCGCTCGCTCAGGTCCTGGCGCGACAGCGCCCCGAGGAACCCCATGTCGTCGTTGAAGTTGATCAGGCCGCGCAGGTACCAGGCGTAATCGGCGCTGGGATGGGTCGGATACAGTTTCTGGAAGCGGTCCAGCGTGGCCAGCGCCGCGGCGTTGTCGCTGTCCTTCCACTGGGAGTAGGCCGTCTCCAGCATGGCCTGCTGGGAGTGACGACCGTAGGGAAACCGCGCCTCGAGCGCGTTGTAGAGCTTGATCGCGCGCTCGTAGTTGCGCGCGAGCATCTCCTCGCGGGCCTCCGCGTAGATCTTCGCGGCCGGCCAGCCGCGGGTCTCGTCGTACTCGCCTCGGGTGGCGCAACCCGAGAGCAGCGCGGCCACGCCGAGCAGCACGACGGCCCCGACCCGGGGCAGTACACTGCGACGGATGCGCGGAAGGACGCCCTCGCCAGGCGCCGCCGTCTCCGACCGGGCGGGAGCCTTCCCCCCCGAGAGCCTGTTGCACACGAGCACCCCGCACTCCAAGCGATTGGACCGAATCGACCCCGTGAAGTATAGCCCGATGCCCGCAGCCGCCCGCACCCGCGCCGACGCGATCGAGTCCGACGGGGAGTTCGAAGGCCCGGACCCGGTCGCGCCCCCGGCGACCGGCGAGACCCTCTCGACCGTCGTGCCGGCGGCCATGGCGGGCGTGCGGCTCGACCAGGCGCTGGCACGGCTCATCCCCGAGCTGTCGCGCGCGCGACTGCAGCAGTGGATCCGCGACGAGCGCATCAGCGTCGACGGCCGCGCCGCGCGAGCCTCTGCCCGCGTGCACGGTGGCGAGGTGCTGCACGTCTCGCCCGACCCCGCCCCCGCGGAACTCGCAGCCCGTCCGGAGCCGATCCCGCTGCGGATCGTGTACGAGGACGAGTCCATCCTGGTCATCGACAAGCCTGCGGGCCTGGTCGTGCATCCCGGCGCTGGAAACTGGCAGGGCACGCTGGTCAACGCGCTGCTGCACCATGACGCGCGGGCCGCCGCGCTGCCTCGCGCGGGGCTGGTGCACCGACTGGACAAGGACACCAGCGGACTCATGGTGGTGGCGCGCACGCTCGCCGCGCACACCGCGCTGGTGCGAGCGCTGGCGGCCCGCGAGGTCGAACGGGTCTATCAGGCGATCGTCTGCGGCCGGCTGCCCGCCGCCACGACGGTCGATGCTCCGATCGGCCGCCACCCGGTACAGCGCACGCGGATGGCGGTCGTGCCCGGGGGACGTCCCGCCCGCACCCACGTGCGACCGCTCGGGCACCTGGAGGCCAGCACCTGGATCGAATGTCGCCTCGAGACCGGTCGAACCCATCAGATTCGCGTGCATCTCGCCTCGATCGGGCTTCCGTTGCTGGGAGACCCCGCGTACGGGGCGCGCGCGGGCCAGTTGCCGGCGGGCCTGTCGGCGATCGGAAGCGCGCTGGCGCGGCAGGCCCTGCACGCAGTGAGCCTCGCCTTCGCCCACCCGTCGGACCGGCGCGCGCTGCGCTTCGACTCGCCGCTGCCCGCCGACATCCGGGGCGCGCTCGATGCGCTGGCGCCGGGGCATGGCCAGCCGGCTGCAGCAGCAGCGCCGGATGTACCGGATCCCGCCATGCGCGAGCCTCGTCGCGGCGGGACGCAACGGCCCGCCACCCGCGCGCGTGGCCCGGCATCATGAACCCCGGCTCGATCGGAACGGCCCCACCCTGCCTCGCACAGCCGAACGCATGACGCCTGCGCTGCGCGCTCCTGCGCAGCCCCGGGCCGCCGCGCCACGCGCTCCCGACCTGCAATCACCGCCTGAACGCCCTGGAACACGATGCTCCCTCGCAATCCCCCCGCCGACGCTCCGGGCGCCCGGCAAGGCCCGGCAGTCTTGCCGTCCATCACGCCTGCCTGGCCCGCGCCCGCTGCGGTCCGGGCTTTCGTGACCACCCGCGCCGGCGGCGCAGGCACCGGCCCGTTCGCAAGCTTCAATCTCGGGCTGCGCGCGGGTGATGACCCACGGGCGGTGGCTGCCAACCGGCAACGCCTGCGCGCGATGCTCCCCTCCGAACCCGCCTGGCTGCACCAGGTGCACGGCACCGCGGTCGTGGACGCGGCCGGCGTATCCGCTGGCGAAGAGCCCCGGGCCGATGCCTCGTGGACCGACCGGCCAGGGGTGGTGTGCGCGGTGCTCGTGGCCGACTGCATGCCCGTCGTGCTGTGCGCGGAGGACGGGAGCCGCGTGGGCGTCGCGCACGCGGGCTGGCGGGGACTGGCCGGCGGCGTGGTCGAGCGGACTCTCGAGGCCATGGGCACCGAACCCCGACAAGCCCTCGCCTGGCTCGGGCCGGCGATCGGCCCGACCGCCTTCGAGGTCGGGGCCGACGTACTCGAGGCCTTCGCCGGCAAGGCTGCCCAGGACGCGGAGGCGTTCGTGCCGATCGCCGGGCGCCCGGACAAGTGGATGGCCGACCTGTTCACGCTGGCCCGCCTGCGCCTGCGCCGACTGGGCGTGACCCGAATCCATGGCGGAGGCCTCTGCACGCACTCCGATCCCGACCGCTTCTTCTCCTACCGGCGCGACCGGGTCACCGGCCGCATGGCCGCGCTCGCCTGGATTGCGCCGTGATCCCGGAGGGACCCGCCGCCCGCGCATGGACCCGCCTGCTCGAGGCGCTGGGTCGACGCCCGGACGCCTGGCAGCCGATCCTCGACGACTGGTCGCGCCAGCACCTGGCGTTGTGGCAGCGACTGCTGGGCGAGGGCTCGCCGCCCGCCACCGCCGACGCCGGATCGGCCGACCCGTCGCGGGCCGATCCGGCCGCGCGCGGCTCCCACGCCGACCGGGTGGCCGGCGCGCCCACCCCCGGGGCGGCCGGTTCGGGCTCGCCCGTCGCGCTCGATGCGCGGGCGGACGTGGCACTGCCGCCGGTGCTCGATCGCCGCTTCAGCGATCCGGCGTGGTCCGCGCATCCGTGGTTCGACTACCTGCGGCGCGCCTACCTGCTCGGGGCGGAGTGCGCCCGCCGGCTCGTGGATGCCTCCGGCCTGCCGCCCGATGAGCAGCGTCGCGCGCACTTCTTCGTCGAACAATGGCTCGATGCCACCGCGCCCTCGAATTACCCGGGCACCAACCCCGAGGTGCTTGCGCGCGCGGCCGGCACCGGGGGCGAGAGCGTCGCGCGTGGCCTGCAGCGGCTGACCGCCGACCTTGCCCGCGGCGTGCTCACCATGACCGACGAACGGGCGTTCGAGGTCGGGCGCGACCTCGCCGTCACGCCCGGCGTGGTCATCGACCGCTCCGAGGTGGCCGAACTGATCCACTACCGTCCCGCACGCGCCCAGGTCCACGGCCGCCCGCTGGTCATCGTCCCGCCCTTCATCAACCGCTACTACATCCTCGACCTGCAGCCGCACAACTCGTTCGTGCGCTACGCACTCGAGCAGGGCCTGGACGTGTACCTCGTCTCCTGGCGCAACGTGCCCGAGCCGCTGGGACACCTCGGCTGGGCCGACTACGCGAAGCAGGGGGTGCTGCGGCCGCTGGCGATCGCGAGCGAACTCTCCGGCGCCGCCCGGGTCAACGCACTCGGCTTCTGCGTCGGCGGCACGCTGCTGGCGACGGCCCTCGCACTGGCGGCCGCGCGCGGCGAGCACCCGGTAGCCAGCGCGACCCTGCTCACGACGATGCTCGATTTCTCCGATGTCGGCGAGATTGGCGCGTACATCGACGAGGGCTTCGTCGCCGAGTGCGAGCAGCGGCACGCGCACGGGGGCATCGTGGACGGGCGCAGCCTCGCGCTCACCTTCGCCACGCTGCGCGCGAACGACCTGCTCTGGCGCAACGTCGTCGAGCACTACCTCAAGGGCCGCGACCCGGAGGCCTTCGACCTGCTGTACTGGAACGCCGACGGCACCAACCTCCCGGGGGTGCTCTACGCGTGGTACCTGCGCAACCTGTACCGCGAGAACCGCCTGCGCGCGCCCGGGGGACTCACGCTGGATGGCGAGCCGCTCGACCTGCGCTCGATCCGCGCCTCGTGGTACCTCCTCGCCGCCGAGGAGGACCATATCGTCCCCTGGCAGAGCGCGTGGCACTCGGCCCGCCTGCTGCGCGGACCCCGCCGGTTCGCGCTGGCGGCGAGCGGACACATCGCGGGGGTCGTCAATCCGGCCGCGCGCAAGCGCCGCCACTTCCGCGCGGGCCCGATGGCGGGCACGCAGCCCGGGGACTGGTTCGAGCGGCACGAAGCCCGACCCGGGAGCTGGTGGGAGGACTGGGCCGCGTGGATGCGCCGCCGCTCGGGCGCACGACGCAACGCGCCGGCCGCCCTCGACGACCCGGCACACCCGGCGCTCGAACCGGCCCCCGGGCGCTATGTGCGGGAGCGGTCGGTCGCGCCGCCACCGACCGCAGCCACGAACGCCCGGGGCTCGCCGCAGGCCCGGTGAGCCGGGCACGAACCGGACGCCCGCCCCGGAGAGTCCGAGCCCCCCTGCCCGCGGACATGCCGCGGCGCCCGCCCGCGACCGGCGGGACGTACCCGGCGACGCGCGGGCTGCCACCCGGCGCAGCGGGCCGCGCATGCCCCCGGAGCGCGCAACCGGCGGCCGGCCGTGCAGTCGCGGTTCGCCCTGCGCAGCCACATCAGGTTTTCGACGCGGCGCGGATACGCTCGGCTACCATGTTCGGACGGGGCTCGGATGCCGGCCCCCCGGGGTGCGCCCGGCCGACGGCCGCGCGCGCAAACGAGACTGGAGGGATGCGCATGAGCAGCAGAGTGGCACTGGTGACCGGTGGCATGGGCGGGCTGGGCGAGGCGATCTCGGCCAAGCTCTCGAACATGGGCTACCGCGTGGTGGTGAGTTACTCCCCAGGCAATGCCAAGGCGGGCGACTGGCTCGCCGACATGAAGGCGCGCGGACACGACTTCCACGCGGTGCAGATCGACGTCGCCGACTTCGATTCCTGCGCGGCCGGCGTGGAGAAGATCCAGGGCGAGGTGGGACCCGTCGACGTGCTGGTCAACAACGCCGGGATCACCCGCGACATGACCTTCCGCAAGATGGGCAAGGTCGACTGGGACGCGGTGCTCAAGACGAACCTGGACAGCGTGTTCAACATGTGCAAGCCGGTCGTCGACGGCATGACCGAGCGCGGGTGGGGCCGGGTGGTCAACATCTCGTCGGTGAACGGCCAGAAGGGTGCGTTCGGACAGACGAACTACTCCGCGGCCAAGGCGGGCATGCACGGGTTCACCAAGGCGCTCGCGCTGGAGGTCGCCCGCAAGGGGGTTACCGTCAACACGATCTCCCCGGGCTACATCGGCACCAAGATGGTGATGGCGATCCCGAAGGAGGTGCTCGACTCCAAGATCATCCCGCAGATCCCCATGGGCCGCCTGGGCAAGCCCGAGGAAGTCGCGGGCCTGGTCGCCTACCTGTGCTCCGAGGAAGCCGCCTTCGTCACGGGATCGAACATCGCGATCAACGGCGGTCAGCACATGTTCTGACGCAACGGCCGGGCGATGCGCCGCCTCGCCCGGCCCACTACAATCGCGGACCCTGCGGCGGACCCTCGCCGCCCGGATCCGCCCGGTGCCACGCTGCTGGCGCCGTGTGAGGGGGACAGCCCATGAGCGACGCTCCGCGCATCATCAAGAAATACCCGAACCGCCGTCTCTACGACACGGCCACCAGCACGTACATCACGCTCGCCAACGTGAAGCAGCTGGTGCTCGACCAGACGCCCTTCCAGGTGGTCGACGCCAAGAGCAACGACGACATCACGCGCAACATCCTCCTGCAGATCATCCTCGAGGAAGAGAACAGCGATGCGCCCATGTTCTCCTCCGACATGCTGTCCCAGATCATCCGCTTCTACGGCAATGCGATGCAGGGGATGATGGGCAACTTCCTCGAGAAGAACATCCAGACCTTCATGGCGATCCAGCAGCAGATGCAGGAGCAGTCGGCGAAGCTCTATGGCGGCAATCCGATGGCCAGCGCCGAGGCCTGGAACCAGATCGTGAAGATGCAGGGTCCGGCCATCCAGAGCCTGATGAGCGGCTACCTGGAGCAGAGCGCCAGGGTGTTCGTCGACATGCAGCAGCAGATGCAGAAGCAGACGCAGAACCTGTTCAGCGGCTTCCCCTTCCCCGGGTTCCCGGGCGCGGGCGGCAAGCCCGGCGACAAGTGACCCGTCCCGGCAGGCGATGAGCGGCCGGTCTCCCACGGCAGCCCCAGCCGTGCCGCGGGTCGGCTTCGTCTCGCTGGGGTGCCCGAAGGCGCTGGTCGACTCGGAGCGCATCCTCACGCAGCTTCGCGCCGAGGGCTACGCGATCGCGCCCGATTACGCGGGCTCCGACCTCGTCATCGTCAACACCTGCGGCTTCATCGACTCGGCGGTCGAGGAGTCGCTCGATGCCATCGGCGAGGCCCTGGCCGAGAACGGCAAGGTCGTGGTCACCGGATGCCTGGGGGCGCGCAGCGAGCGGATCACCGAACGGTTTCCGCAACTGCTCGCCGTGACCGGGCCGCACGCCACCGACGAAGTCATGCAGGCGGTGCATACCCACCTGCCGCGACCGCACGACCCGTTCGTCGACCTCGTGCCACCCCAGGGCGTGAAGCTCACCCCGCGCCACTATGCGTACCTGAAGATCTCCGAGGGCTGCAACCACCGTTGCACCTTCTGCATCATTCCGTCGATGCGCGGCGACCTGGTCAGCCGGCCGATCGGGGACGTGATGCTCGAGGCCGAACGCCTCGTGGGTGCCGGCGTGAAGGAACTGCTGGTGATCTCCCAGGACACCAGCGCCTATGGCGTGGACATGCGCTACCGCACCGGCTTCTGGGGAGGCCGGCCGCTGCGCACCCGCATCACCGAACTGGCGGCCGCGCTGGGCTCGCTCGGCGCGTGGGTGCGACTGCACTACGTGTACCCGTACCCGCACGTGGACGAACTCATCCCGCTGATGGCCGAGGGACGGATCCTTCCGTACCTGGACATTCCGTTCCAGCATGCGAGCCCGCGCATCCTTCGACTCATGAAGCGGCCCGGCGACATCTCGGGCACGCTCGCCCGCATCCGCGCATGGCGCGAGATCTGCCCCGATCTCACGCTGCGCAGCACCTTCATCGCCGGATTCCCGGGCGAGACCGAGGACGACTTCCGGCGCCTGCTCGACTTCCTCGAAGAGGCACAACTCGACCGGGTGGGCTGCTTCGCCTACTCCCCGGTCGAGGGTGCCGCCGCCAACGCCCTGCCAGAGCCGGTACCGGACGACATCCGCGAGGAGCGACGCGCCCGCTTCATGGAGGTGCAGGCACGCATCAGCACCGCGCGACTGCACCGTCGCATCGGCTCCACGATGCGGGTGCTGGTCGACGCGGTCGAGGGCACGCGTGCGGTCGGTCGAAGCGCGGCCGATGCGCCGGAGATCGACGGCGTGGTCCACGTCGCCCGCGCCAGGGGCGTGAAGCCCGGCGATTTCATCGACGTGCGGATCACCCGCAGCGACGAGCACGACCTCTTCGGCCAGCCCGCGAAGGACTGAGGCCGCTCGCGGAACACGCGCTCGCAACCCTCCGGCCGGGTGCTGCACCCCGCCTCAGGCGGCCGGTCGCCTCAGGAACGTGCACGCCTCGGCGATCTCGCGGGTGACCCGCATCGGCGGCAGGCTCTTCAGCAAGCGACGCCCGTAGCCACGTCCCAGCAGCCGGGGGTCGCCGATCATGAGGACGCCGCGATCGGTTTCGTCGCGGATCAGACGCCCTGCCCCCTGCTTGAGCGTGATCGCCGCCTCGGGCAACTGGATGGTCGAGAAGGCGCTGGCGCCGCTGCGGTTGGCCTGCTCGATGCGGGCGGCCAGCACCGGATCGTCCGGCGGCGCGAAGGGCAGCTTGTCGATCACCACGACCGACAGCGCGTCCCCGCGGACATCCACCCCTTCCCAGAACGAGTGGCTGGCGACCAGCACCGCATTGCCGCTGTCGCGAAAGCGCCGGAGCAGTTCGCTGCGCGAGGCTTCGCCTTGCAGCATCAGCGGCACGATCAGGCCGCGACGGCGCAGGGCCTGGTCGAGCAGTTCATGGACGAGGCGCATGGCGCGCAGGCTGGTACACAGCACGAAGGTACGGCCGCCGGCAGCCTCGATCAGCGGCAACGCCGCCTGCACGAGCGAGCGCGCGTACTCGGGCGATGCGGGCTCGGGCATGTCCGGCGGCAGGTAGAGCAGCGACTGGGACGGGTAGTCGTAGGGACTCGGCCATGTCGCACAGGTGGCCCCCGTCAGTCCCATGGCACCGACGAAATGGCTGAAGTCGCCGTCGATCGCCAGCGTGGCCGACGTGAACACCCAGGCACGAGGATGGCCGCCGGCGGCCATCTGCTCGCGAAACACGTGGGCCACGGACAGGGGCGTGGCCTGCAGCGCAACCGAGTGCGCCAGGACTTCGGCCCACAGCACCCATCCGGCGTCCGAGGCATCGTCCGCGTCGGCGATCGGCGGATCCACCACGCCGACCGTCCCTGCCGCCGCAGCAGCCTCGGGGCGTCCCGGGGGGGCGACCGCATCGGCCCGCAGCGCCCGCGAACGCCAGCGCGCCAGGGCGCGGTGCAGCGCCTCGGTCCGCTCGACGCAGCGCCCGAGCCCCTCGCTGCGCTCGGCGTGCTGCGACAGCAGGCGACCGAGTGAGTCCAGTTCGACCAGCACGGCGTCCAGCGCCGAGACGAACGCGGCTCGCGAGCGCAACTGCCCCAGGGTGAGGCGCCCGGTATCCTCGCGCAGCGCGAGGCGCAGGTCGCGGGCGGCACGGTCGAGCACCGCTGCCGCCCTGGGCAGGGACGGATCGTCGCGCGCGCCCGCCAGCGCCTCGGCGCGGGTATCCCGCGCGAGGTCGATCAGCTGGTGCGTGGACACCGTCTCGCCGAAGAACAGGCTGGCGGTCTCCGGCAGCGCGTGCGCCTCGTCGAAGATGACCGCATCGCAGGCCGGCAGCAGTTCCGCGTACCCGGTGTCGCGCAGCACGACATCGGCAAAGAACAGGTGGTGGTTGACCACCACGACATCCGCGGCCAGCGCCTCGCGGCGCGCCTGCATCACGAAGCAGTCCTGGAAGTGCGCGCATTCGCTGCCCAGGCAGCTCTCGCGCGTCGAGGTCGCCAGCGACCACGCGGGCGATTGCTCGGGCACGGCGGACAGCTCCCCGCGATCGCCGCTCGCCGAGCGTTGCGCGAAGCGGGCGATCTCGCGCAGGTCGGCCGCATCGCGCGGCGACCCGAGGGAAGCCTCGAGCAGGTTGCGCTCGAGATGGTGGCGGCAGACGTAGTTCGATCGCCCCTTGAGCAGCGCGATGGCGACCGGCAACCCCAACGCCTCGCGTACCCGGGGAAGGTCGCGACTGAACAGCTGGTCCTGCAGCGTCCGCGTGCCGGTGGAGACGATGACCTTGCCGCCCGCGAGCAGCGCGGGCACGAGGTAGGCAAACGTCTTGCCAGTGCCGGTTCCCGCCTCGGCGACCAGCACGCTGCGCTGTGCGAGCGCCGTGGCGACGGCCTGCGCCATTTCGACCTGCCCGGGGCGCGCGCGCCAGCCGGGAACGGCCCGCGCGAGCGGGCCTTCCGGCGAGAATGCGTGGTCGATGGCGGGATCCAGGGCGGGACGCGTGCGACCGTGGACCGGGGAGGATTCACCGGCGCGCGGTGTACGAGGAGTGTCGAACGGGGTGGGTCGCCCGACCCGCGCGAAGCGGACGGCGAACCGGCCCGCGGATGATCGCACGGGCGCAGGCCGAGGCGCGCATGGCGCGGGGTGGCTGGACAGGCGGCCACCGAGGATGTCGGCCCCGGGCGTGCTATTCTCTCGAGTTATGTCCATATCCGACCCGTCCGAGACCCTCGCCGTCCAGCAGGAAACACCGTCCGCCCCGCCCCCTGCCGAGCCGTCCTTCCACGATCTCGGCCTGGCCCCCGAAGTGCTGCGGGCGCTCGACGAACTCGGCTACCGTCGCCCGACGCCGATCCAGTCGCAGGCCATCCACCACGTGATGCGCGGGGTCGATCTCCTCGGCGGCGCGCAGACCGGCACCGGCAAGACGGCGGCGTTCTCGCTGCCCATGCTGCAGCGGCTGCGGCGGCATGCCAACAACAGCGTGTCTCCGGCGCGGCACCCGGTGCGCGCACTCATCCTGGCGCCCACTCGCGAACTCGCCGCCCAGGTCGAGGAGAGCGTGCGCGCCTACGCGAAGTACACGCAACTGCGCGCCACCTGCATCTTCGGCGGCGTCTCGATCGACCCGCAGATCGCCGCGCTGCGCGCAGGCTGCGAGATCGTCGTCGCCACGCCGGGGCGGCTGCTCGACCACGTGCAGCAGAAGACCATCGCGCTCAACCAGGTCGAGTTCCTGGTGCTCGACGAGGCCGATCGGATGCTGGACATGGGCTTCATGCCCGACATCCGTCGCATCCTCGGCCTGCTGCAGGAGCAACGCCAGAGCCTGCTGTTCTCGGCGACCTTTCCCGACGAGGTCAAGCGCCTTTCGGAACAGTTGCTCAAGAACCCGATCCGCATCGAGGTCGCGCGGCCGAACGCCACGGCCGACACCGTCACCCACACCATCCACCGCTGCGAGGAGGCCCAGAAGCGCCGCCTCCTCACCCACCTGGTGCGCAGCCGCGAGTTGAAGCAGGTGCTGGTGTTCACACGGACCCGCCTGTCGGCGAGGCGGCTGGCCCGCTACCTGCAGGAGGAGGGACTGTCCTGCGCGGAGATCCACAGCGACAAGACGCAGGCCGAGCGCATGCAGGCGCTCGCCGACTTCAAGTCGAATGCGATCACGCTGCTCGTGGCCACCGACATCGCTGCGCGCGGACTGGACATCACCCAGTTGCCGCATGTGATCAACTTCGAACTGCCGCAGTCGGCCGAGGACTACGTCCACCGCATCGGTCGCACCGGCAGGGCCGGCCAGTCCGGCGAGGCCATATCCCTGGTGTCGCCGGAAGAGGACGAGATGCTCGCGAGCATCGAGCGCCTCATCAAGCGCAAGCTCCCGGTCACCGAGGTGCCCGACTGGCAACCCTCGGCACGCGCCGACCGCGATGCCGGCTCGCGTCGCCCCAGGAGCGAAGCCAGCCGGGGCGATCGTCGGCGCGACGAGCCCCGCCCCCGGACGGAGCCGCCCCGCCGCCCCGCGGCGCCGCAGGACCCGCTTTTCACCTCGGCCTACGTGCCGCGGGACGACGGGGCCGCCCTGCCCGAAAAGGCGCGCCCGGCCGCGCCTGCACGCTCGCGTCGCGGACCGGTACCGGCGCTCCTGATGCGCGTGCCGGACCCCGCCAGCTAGCAGGCATGCCGGGGAGCGGTTGCGTGGGCAGGCCTGGCCGGACACGCGCAGGCAACAGCCATCGGCGGTCGCAGGGGCGATCGCCTTCCCGGTGGCCCTTGCAGCCCGGGGTCCGGATCCCGGATGGCTCGTTCGCCGGGACCGGTGAAGGGTCCGCTGCGGCGAACCGACGCACTGAACCATGATCCCGGCCGACGGCGTCACTCGCCGCGGGGCGCTCGGGCGCCTCGGCGCGCTCGTCGCCGGACCGGTGTTCGCGCCCGGCGCGGGTGCTGCAGCGGCTCCCACCCGCGAGGGCATCGCCAGCGCCCACCCGCTCGCCACCGAGGCCGGCCTGCGTATCCTGGCCGAGGGTGGCAACGCGGCCGATGCCGCGGTCGCGGTGGCCGCTGCGCTCGCCGTGGTCGAGCCCTTCGCCTCCGGTATCGGGGGCGGCGGATTCTTCCTGCTGCGTCGGGCGTCCGATGTCCGCGGCGTGATGGTCGACGCCCGGGAGACGGCTCCCCAGCGCGCGCATACCCGGATGTATCTCGATGGCGACGGTTTTCCGCTGCCGCGTGCCTCGCTCGACGGTGCGCTGGCCGCCGCCATTCCGGGACTACCGGCCGGCCTCGCGCATGTCGCCCGGGTATACGGCACCCTGCCGCTCGGGCAGTTGCTCGCACCGGCCATCCGGCTCGCATCCGACGGGTTTCCGGTCGACTCGAGGCTCAACGCGATCATCACGCTTGCCGAACGACGCCTGTCCCGCGATGCCGGGATCGCGGCGATCTTCCTGCCGGACGGGCGCCCGCCGGTGGTCGGCGAGCGCATCCGCCAGCCAGCCCTGGCCGAGACGCTGGCCCGCATCGCGGCCGACGATGCGCGCGGCTTCTATCGGGGGGCACTCGCCTCCGAACTCGTGCGCGCCGTGCGTTCGTCCGGGGGCCTGTGGACCGATGCCGACCTGTCCGGCTACCAGGTGGTCGAACGGGTGCCGCAATCCTTCCGCTACCGGGGATCGCGGGTCACGACGGCCTCGCTGCCCTCGGCGGGCGGCGTCGTGCTCGCGCAGTCGCTCACCATGCTCCAGGCCCTGCCGCCTGCGACCCCCGGCTCACCGGAGGAGGCGCATCTGGTGGCCGAGGTGCTCCGGCGCGCGTTCCAGGATCGCGCGCGCCACCTGGGGGACCCCGCGTTCCACGCCGCCCCGCTCGACATGCTGCTGTCGCGCGACTACCTGCGCAAGCGAGCCGCCAGCGTACGCATGGATCGCATCACCGCAAGCGAGGCGCTCACGCGCGAGGTCGCGGGGCTGCCGGGCAGTGATGTCGCGCCGCGCGAGAGCGGCAACACCACCCACCTGTCGGTGGTCGACCGCGAGGGCAACCAGGTCGCGGCCACGCTCACGATCAACACCCTGTTCGGGGCCGGCATCGTCGCCGGCTCCAGCGGCATCGTACTCAACAACGAGATGGACGACTTCGCGATGCCCGGCTCGCTGCCCAATGCGTACGGGCTGACCGGCGGCGGCGCCAATCGCATCGAGCCCGGGAAGCGGCCGCTGTCGAGCATGTCGCCCACCCTCCTGGATACCCCGCGGGGCACCTGGGTCCTCGGCACGCCCGGCGGATCGCGCATCATGAGCATGCTGCTGCTGGCGACCATGGACATCGTGCACCGACCCGGCATCACGCCCCAGGAGGTCGTGGCGCGCCCGCGTCTGCACCACCAGTATCGCCCCGACCGGCTCGACATCGAACCGGGCGTGTTCAGCCCCGACTGGCTCGCCTCGCTGGAGTCCCGCGGACATCGCATCCAGCCCGCGGCGCGCCCCTGGGGAAACATGCAGCTGGTCTTCGTCGATCGCTCGAGCGGACAGACCCTCGCGGCCAACGACCCGCGGGGGCGGACCGGCATCGCCTGGTTCTGACGGTCGAGCGTCGCCGACAGCCGGCCACGGATGCATCCCCTCCCGGTGGGCGGCGCCGCGGCCGCAGGCCTGGCTTGCGTGGGTACGGCTCGTCGAGGGCCGTCGCCGCCGGTGGTCCCGGCCGAAGCAGGGGGGCGGACACCGTGCAGACCCCCGGGTGGGGCAGCCCGGACCCGCGCCTCACCGGCCGCGCCGGGCGGCATGTTCGCGACGGCCTCGGCCGTCGCGGGTCGATCACACCGCGCAGGGTCAGTCCGCCTCGCGCATCGCGGCCACGTACCGCGGGACCGCCTCGGCCACGGTGGAGAACCGATGGACGCAGCCCGCCTTGCGCAGGCGGGCGAGATCCGCCTCGGTATAGCTCTGGTACTTGCGCTCGAGGTCGGTCGGCATCGGGAAGTACTCGACGAGCCCGGCGGCACGCATCGCCTCCAGTTCCAGCGCCGGCTGTTGCCCGGCGGCTCGGCAGGCGTTGATCACCGCGACCGCCACGGCATTGAAACTCTCGGCCTGTCCGGTCCCGCAGTTGTAGACGCCGCTGGAGTCCTCGGCGCCGAGGAAGTGCAGGTTGACCGCCACCACGTCCTCGACGGCGATGAAGTCGCGCCGCTGCTCTCCGTCGGCATAGCCCGCCGAGCCGGCGAACAGGCGGACCCGGCCATTGGCCCGGTACTGGTCGAAGAAGTGCATCGCCACCGAAGCCATGCGCCCCTTGTGCCGCTCACCCGGACCGTAGACGTTGAAGTAGCGCAGGCCGACCACCGGCGCCGTGCGATCGGGCAGCAACCGGCGGACGACCTGGTCGAACAGGAATTTCGAGTAGCCGTAGACGTTGAGCGGCCGTTCGCATTCGCGCGATTCGCGGAACGCACCGGTGCCGCCATAGACGGCGGCCGAGGACGCGTACACCAGCGGCACCTCCTCGGCCTGGCACCAGTCGAGCAGTTGTGCGGACCAGCGGTAGTTGTTGTCGAGCATGTAGCGGCCGTCGGCCTCGACCGTGTCCGAGCACGCCCCCTGGTGCAGCACCGCTTCGACCGCGCCGTCGAATCGCCCGGAGGCCAGCATCTCGAGGAATTCGCGCTTGTCGAAGTAGTCGGCAATCTCGCAGTCGACGAGGTTGCGGAACTTGTCGCCCCGCTCCAGGTTGTCGACTGCGATGATGTCGCGCTCGCCGCGGGCGTTGAGCGCACGCACGACGTTCGAGCCGATGAATCCGGCCGCGCCGGTCACGATGAAGTATCCAGACATGGGAGAAGCCTCGCGCGAAGGCGCCCGGTGCGGCCGACCTCAACCGCCCGCGGCCAGGAGTTCCTCGGGTTGAACCACGGCGGTGCCGAGCTTGCCGACCACCACGCCGGCGGCGAGGTTGGCCGCCCGCACCGCATCGAGCAGGTCCGCACCGGCCGCGAGCATCACCGCCAGCGTGGCGATCACGGTGTCGCCGGCGCCGCTGACATCGTAGACCTCGCGCGCCCGGGTGGGTTCGTGGTGATCGCCGCCCGCGTGGAAGAGGCTCATGCCTTCCTCGCTGCGGGTCACCAGCAGGGCGTCGAGATCCAGCGACTCGCGCATCGCGTGGGCGCGCGCCGACAGATCGGCCTCGTCGGACCACGCGCCCGCCACCTGCCGAAACTCGCCGCGGTTGGGCGTGAGCAACGTGGCACCGCGATAGCGGGCGTAGTCGTCCCCCTTGGGGTCGACCAGTACGGGGCGTCCCGCCTCGCGGGCAAGGTCGATCATCCGCCGGATGTGCGCGAGCCCGCCCTTGCCGTAATCGGAGAGCACCACGACATCGCAGTCCGCTACCGCGCGCTCGAAGGCGGCGAGTTTCGCGGCGAGGATCTCGTGCGCGGGGGCATCCTCGAAATCGATGCGCAGCAACTGCTGCTGGCGCCCCACCACGCGCAGCTTGACGGTCGTGGCGATGGAGGGATCGAGATGCAGGTCGACGCTGACCCGCTCCCGTTCGAGCAGGCCCGCGAGCGTGCGCCCCGCCTCGTCATCGCCGCATACGCACAGCAGCCGCGTGGCGGCCCCCAGGCTGGCCACGTTGCGCGCTACGTTCGCGGCCCCGCCGGGACGTTCTTCGCTGCGCTCGATGCGCACCACGGGCACGGGGGCCTCGGGCGAGATGCGCTCGACCGCGCCGAACCAGTAGCGATCCAGCATGACATCGCCAACGACCAGCACGCGCCCGAGCGATGCACGCGCGGGGTCGTAACCGTGGAGACTCACGCGCCGCCTCCGGACGACTTCGACGGCGTGCCCTGGGCGCGGCCGATCGGGTAGTACTCGAGCCCGGCCGCGGCGACCCGTGCCGGCTCGTACAGGTTGCGCCCGTCGAACACCACCGGCGACCTGAGCACGGACAGGATCGCGGCGAAATCCGGGCTGCGGAACTCCTTCCACTCGGTGACGATCACCAGCGCGTCGCAGTCGCGCAGCACCGCCATCGCGCCCTCCGCGAATTCGACGCGCGGCTCGTGGGCATAGGTCGCACGGGCGTTCCCGATCGCCACCGGGTCGTATGCGCACACGCGGGCCCCGCGCTCGAGCAGTCCGTCGATCACGACGGTGCTGGCCGCCTCGCGCATGTCGTCGGTCTCGGGCTTGAAGGCGAGCCCCCAGAGCGCAAAGCGACGACCCTCCAGCCGTTCACCGAAGCGGGCGACGACCTTCCCGACCAGAACGGACTTCTGCCGCTCGTTGACTTCGTGCACCGCATGCAGGATGCGCATCGGCACGCCGGCGTCGGCCGCGGTGCGCTCCAGCGCGCGGACGTCCTTGGGAAAGCACGATCCACCGTAGCCCGCGCCGGCATACAGGAAGTGGTAGCCGATGCGCGCATCCGAGCCGATGCCCTTTCGCACCTGCTCGATGTCGGCCCCCACCCGCTCGGCGAGGTTCGCCAGTTCGTTCATGAACGAGATGCGCGTGGCCAGCATTGCGTTGGCGGCGTACTTGGTCAGTTCGGCGGAGCGCACGTCCATCACGATCATCCGCTCGTGGTTGCGCATGACCGGCTCGTAGACCGCCTTCATGATCTCCAGCGCCCGCGCGTCGTCGGCCCCCACCACGATCCGGTCGGGACGCATGAAGTCGGCGACGGCGGCCCCCTCCTTCAGGAACTCCGGGTTGGAGACCACGCTGAACGGCAGGGACACCCCCCTGGCATCCAGTTCCGACCGTATCGCCGCGCGCACCCGGTCGGCCGTGCCCACCGGCACGGTCGACTTGTCGACGATCACGCAGTACTCGCGCATGTGCCGACCGATCGCGCGCGCGGCCGCCACCACGTACTGGAGGTCGGCGGACCCATCCTCGCCCGGCGGGGTGCCGACGGCGAGGAACTGCACGCTGCCATGGGCGCCCGCCTCGGCCGGGTCGGTGGTGAACCGCAGCCGCCCGGCCCGCACGTTGCGCTCGACGACCGGCGCGAGCCCCGGCTCGTGGATCGGAATGCCGCCAGCGCGCAGCAGCGCGACCTTCGCCTCGTCGACATCGAGACACAGCACGTCGTTGCCGAGATCGGCGAGACAGGCGCCCGAGACCAGCCCGACATAGCCGGTACCCACGACCGTGATCTTCATCGCCCGGCCACCTCCGCGTTGATCGCCTCGAGGGCCGCGCAGGGATCGGCCGCCTGCGTGATCGGGCGCCCCACGACGAGGTAGTGCGCACCCTCGGCAATCGCGCGTGCGGGCGTGGCGATGCGGACCTGGTCATCGACCGAGGCGCTCGCCGGGCGGACGCCCGGGGTCACCAGCACGAAGCCCTCGCCGCATTCGGCGCGCAGCAGCGCGGCCTCGCGCGGCGAGCAGACCACCCCGTCCAGCCCGCTGTCGCGCGCCAGGCGTGCGAGCCGCAGCACCTGCTCCTCGGGGGTACCCGGGACGCCGATCTCCGCGAGATCGGCGGCCTCCATCGAGGTGAGCACGGTGACCCCGACCAGCAACGGTCGATCGGGGCAGGATTCGATCGCCTCGCGGGCAGCCGCCATCATTCTCCGACCGCCGCCGGCATGCACGTCGATCATCCAGGCCCCGTCGCTCGCCGCGGCCCGGCAGGCCGCCGCCACCGTGTTCGGAATGTCGTGGAACTTGAGATCCACGAAGACCTCGTAGCCGAGGGCGCGCAACCGGGCGACGAGCAGCGGTCCGCCGCTGGTGAACAGTTCCTTGCCGACCTTGACCCGGCAACGGGTGGGGTCCAGGCGGCGCGCCATCTCGAGTGCGGCATCGGCCCCGGGGAAATCGAGGGCGACGATCACGCGCGGCCCCGCGGGCACGTGCGCTGGCAAGGTGGTCATGCGGAGAGCTCCCGTTCCTCGGTACGCCGCGGGGCGTAGGTTTCCCAGCCGCGGCAGGCCGGACAGTGCCAGTAGAACTGGCGGGCGCGGAAGCCGCACTGGTCGCACAGGTACATGGCGAGTGTGCGACTGTGTTGTTGCACGATGTCGCGCACCAGCTCGAATTCGGCGCGCTCGTCGTCGGCGGCCAGCGCGATGCGCGCCTCGAGCAGCCGGGCCAGGCCGTTCAGCGTCGGGTTGCGCCTGACCTCGTCGGCCACCAGGCGATGCGCGTCGGCCGCCCCCTGGCGGGCCATCGTCTCGCGGAACACCACCGCAAGCAGGTCGAGCGACGGATGGTTGGCGAGGTAGTACTGCAGGAGGCTCAGGCCCACTTCGGGCTTCTCGATCGACCGGTAGGCCTCGAGCAGGCGATCGGCCACCATGGACAGGTACGCGGGGTTCTGCGACTCGATGCGCTTCCAGGCCTCGATGGCCGCTTCGACCTGCCCATCGGCACGTTCGATGTCGCCCAGCAGGATGCTCGCGCGCACGCTCTTGCGATGGCTCGCCAGGGCGCGCCCGAGCAGTTCGCGGGCCTGCGCGGGGCGGGCATGCGCCAGTTCGTTGGCCGCCAGTTCGCAGCAGTAGTGGGCGATGTCCATCTGGAAGGACCGCCCGGTGCGTTCCTCGGCTCGACGGGCGGTCTCGATCGCCCTCTCCCACTCCCGCTCCTGCTCGTAGATTTCCAGCAGCGCCTGGGAGGCGGCATCCTCGCGGGGCGTGCCCTCGAGGCGGCGGAACAGTTCCTCGGCGCGGTCGAGCAGCCCGGCCTTCAGGTAATCCTGGGCCAGCTCGTAGATCGCATCGAGCCGCTGCCCGGTGGCGAGATCCGCGCGTTCGACCAGCGCCTGGTGCATGCGGATCGCGCGCTCCACCTCGCCGCGGCGGCGGAACAGGCTGCCCAGCGCGAAATGCAGCTCGACGGTCTGCGGATCGACCTTCACCACCTCGGTGAACGCCTCGATCGCCTTGTCCTGCTGCTCGTTGACCAGGAAATTGATGCCGCGAAAGTACGACTCCGGCAACGCGCGCGACTCGGTCACCAGGGTACGGATGTCCACCCTCGCCGCGATCCAGCCCAGCCCGAAGAACAGCGGCAAGGCGATCAGCCACCAGTATTCAAACTCCATGGCCGCCCCCGGGCGGTTCCCCGTGCCCGGCCGACCGCGCCGGAGGGAGTCCGGACGCCCTCGCCAGGACATCGGCCTCGGCCTGCAGGGCACGCCGGCGCAGTTTCAGCGCGTGTCCGGACATCGCCAGCACGCCGAGCAGCGCGCCCACGCACAGCGCCCCCACCAGTGCGAGGGCGAGCGACGTGGACCACTCCTGGCCCGGCAGCAGGCGCAGGGTCACCGGCTCGTTGTTGCGCAGGGCGAAGGCGAACACGAGGACGAACAGTCCGACCTTGAAGGCGAACCCGATCCAGCCCGCGAGGCGCGAGAACGCCCCGGAGCGTCGTTCCGGGTCGGCGACGGGCATGCCCACCGTGCCGCGACGCCCTGGCGCCTCAGGCGCCAGGGGCATCCACCCGCTCCCGCAGTTCCTTTCCGGCCTTGAAGTGGGGCACGTGCTTGGCGGGCACGTGCACCTTCTCGCCGGACTTCGGATTGCGGCCGACCCTTGGGGGCCGGTAGTTCAGGGAGAAACTGCCGAACCCCCGGATCTCGATGCGCTGCCCGTCCGCGAGGCTCTGTGCCATCGCGTCGAGGATCATCTTGACCGAGAGTTCGGCGTCCTTGGCGACCAGTTGCGTATGACGCGCCGCAAGATTGGCGATCAGCTGCGACTTGGTCATGGCGACGCTCACTCCGAGCGAGAGTTGTCCAGCTTCGCCTTGAGCAGCGCGCCGAGGTTGGTGAGGCCCGCGTTGGAAGGCTGCTGGTTGGCCACCTGCTGCATCGCCTGCGCCTCGTCGGACATCTCCTTGGCCTTGATCGACAGGTTGATGCCGCGGTTCTTCCGGTCGACGTTGATCACCATCGCGGTGATGGTGTCGCCTTCCTTCAGGTGGTTGCGGATGTCCTCGACGCGATCGCGCGAGACCTCGGAGGCCCGCAGGTAGCCCTCGACATCGCCGTCCAGCCCGATCACCGCCCCGCGGGCGTCGATCGACTTCACCGTCCCGGTGACGATGCTGTTCTTGTCGAACCGGGTCACGAAGCTCGAGAACGGATCGCCCTCGAGCTGCTTGATGCCCAGCGAGATGCGCTCGCGGTCGACGTCGATCGAGAGCACGACGGCCTCGACCTCGTCGCCCTTGCGGAAGTTGCGCACCGCCTCCTCGGCAGCCGCCGACCACGAGAGGTCGGACAGGTGGACGAGGCCGTCGATGCCGCCCGGCAGCCCGATGAACACGCCGAAATCGGTGATCGACTTGATCTGCCCCCGGACCTTGTCCCCCTTCTTGAAGGTCATGGAGAACTCGTCCCACGGGTTCGCCAGGCACTGCTTGATGCCGAGCGAGATGCGGCGGCGATCCTCGTCGATCTCGAGGATCATGACCTCGACTTCCTCGCCCACCTGCACCACGCGGCCGGGGTTCACGTTCTTGTTGGTCCAGTCCATCTCGGACACGTGCACAAGGCCCTCGATGCCGGACTCGATCTCGACGAACGCGCCGTAGTCGGTGATGTTGCTCACCTTGCCGAACAGGCGGGTGCCCGACGGGTAGCGGCGCGAGATGCCGATCCACGGATCCTCGCCCAGCTGCTTGAGGCCGAGCGACACCCGGTTCTTCTCCTGGTCGAACTTGAGGACCTTCGCCTCGACCTCGTCGCCCACCGAGAGCACCTCCGAGGGGTGCTTCACGCGGCGCCAGGCGAGGTCGGTGATGTGCAGCAGGCCGTCGATGCCGCCCAGGTCGACGAACGCACCGTAGTCGGTGATGTTCTTGACGATCCCCTTGACCACGACGCCTTCCTTCAGCGTCTCGAGCAGCTGCGCGCGCTCGGCGCCCTGGGTCTGCTCGAGCACCGCACGGCGCGAGACCACCACGTTGTTGCGCTTGCGGTCGAGCTTGATGACCTTGAAGTCGAGCACCTTGCCCTGGTACGCGGAGGTGTCCTTGACCGGGCGAAGGTCGACCAGCGAGCCGGGAAGGAACGCGCGGATGCCGTCCATCATCACGGTCAGGCCGCCCTTGACCGCGCCGTTGACCATGCCCTGCACGATCGCGCCGCTGGTGTGCGCGTCCTCGAGGGCCAGCCAGGACGCGAGCCGCTTCGCCTTCTCGCGCGACAGGCGCGTCTCGCCGTGTCCGTCCTCGAGCGCCTCGATCGCGACGCTCACGAAGTCGCCGGCCTTGACTTCGACTTCACCGCGATCGTCGATGAACTCCTCGGCCGCGATGTAGGACTCGGACTTCAGCCCGGCGTTCACCACCACGTAGTTCTGATCGACCCGGATGACCTCGGCGGTGATCACTTCGCCCTGGCGCATCTCCTTGCGCGAGAGGCTTTCCTCGAAGAGGGCTGCGAAGCTCTCGGGCGGGTGTTGCGTCGGGTTGGCGGTGGTGGCGGAAATGGTTGACATGAGGGGGATGACCTGTGGTGTGGATGGACCGGGTTCGCTCCGGGGCCGGAGGTGGGGATGGAAGACCCCCGGCCGCACCCGGTGCGCGCCGGACGCGGCGAACTCGCGTCCGTGCACCGGGGACGCGTCCCGGGCGACATTCCGGGTCGACCGAGGGCTCCGTCGGCAGGCGCCGCGGGCGCCCGCTGGCGACCGGATTGCCACCCGGCAAGACGGCCGGGCGCTACTGCAGGGCCCGCCGATACCGATCCAGCACGATGGCGACGACCTCTTCGATCGTCCGACCCTCGGAGTCCAGCACCGCTTCGGGCGTGAGTGCCCGCAGGGGTGCGACCGCGCGGCGGGTATCTCTGTCGTCGCGCGTCCTCAGATCCTGCAGGATCGCGGCGAGACTAACAGACAAACCCTTTCCCATCAACTGCTTATATCGGCGTTCGGCACGAACTTCCGCGCTGGCCGTCAGGAACACCTTGAGCACGGCATCGGGGAACACGACCGAGGCCATGTCGCGCCCGTCCGCCACCAGGCCGGGTGACTCGCGGAAAGCCCGCTGACGTTCGAGCAGGGCCTCGCGCACCGGCGGCAGCGCCGCCACGACCGAGGCCGCCGCGGACATCGCCTCGCTGCGGATCTCGTCGGTCACGTCATCGCCGGCAAGGAAGACGCGCTCCCCGGCGAAGGCCAGTGGCAGGCGGCGGGCCAGGTTCGCGACGGCCTCGCCATCGCGAAGGTCGGCGCCCGCTCGCCGCGCAGCCAGCGCGGCGACCCGGTAGATCGCACCGCTGTCGAGGTAGTGGAACCCCAGGCTCGCGGCCACGCGCTGCGCGATCGTGCCCTTGCCGGAGGCCGAGGGGCCGTCGATCGCGATCACCGGCACCGCGCGCGGGTCGGCCATCTCAGCCCTCCTGCCGGCGGGTGACCGACGCGTAGGCGTCGAAGTACCCGGGGAAGGTCTTGGCCACGCACATCGGGTCGTTGATCCGCACCGGGACACCGGCCAGGGCGACCAGCGAGAAGCACATCGCCATCCGATGGTCGTCGTAGGTGTCGATCGCCACGTCGGGGCGGGGTCGGACGGGGCCGTCGACCCGCAGCCAGTCCGGCCCCGATTCGACCTGCGCACCCAGCCGCTGGAGTTCGGTGGCCATCGCGTGGATGCGATCGGTCTCCTTCACCCGCCAGCTGCCGATGTTGCGCAGGACGGTCGCACCGCGCGCGAACAGGCCGAGCACCGCCAGCGTCATCGCCGCATCCGGGATCTCGAGGCAGTCGGCCTCGATGCCGCGTAAACCGTCGGCCGGGGCCGCAGCCGAGATCCAGTTCTCGCCCTGCTCGATCCGCGCACCCATGCGCTCGAGTTGCGCGGCAAACGCCACGTCGCCCTGGATGCTGTCGCGACCGACGCCCTCCACGCGCACCGGTCCGCCCCCGATCGCGCCGGCGGCCAGGAAATAGGACGCGGCCGAAGCATCCCCCTCGACGTGAAGGCGGCCGGGGGAGCGATAGCGCGCTCCCGGTACCGGTCGAAAGCGCGCCCAGCCCTCCTGCTCGACGTCGACGCCGAAGCGCCGCATCAGCGCCAGGGTGAGCGCGATGTAGGGGCGGGAGATGAGGTCTCCGTCCACCTCGATCACTGCACCGCCCTCGACCAGCGGCGCGGCCATCAGCAGCGCGGTCAGGAACTGGCTGGACACGTTGCCGCGAACCCTGACGGGCGCGCGGGAGCCGAGCCGCGCCGGATGGATCTCCAGCGGCGGATAACCGGGCTGGCCGAGATAGTCGATCCGCGCCCCCATCGCGCGCAGGCTGTCCACCAGGTCGCCGATCGGACGCTCGTGCATCCTCGGCACGCCGGAGAGCCGGTAGTGGCCACCCGCGGCGGCCAGCACCGCGGTCAGCGGCCGGAAGGCGGTGCCTGCATTGCCGAGGAACAGGTCGGCTTCCTTCACCGGCGGCGCGCCGTCGCACCCCTCGACCTCGGCCACCAGTCCCCCGGCGCCGTCCTCCTCGCAGTGCAGTGCCACGCCGAGCGCGGCCAGCGCCTCGCGCATGCGCTCGGTGTCGTCCGACTGCAGCAGGTCGAGCAGTCGCGTGCGTCCGCGGGCCAGGGCCGCGAGCAGCAGCGTGCGGTTGGAGATGCTCTTCGACCCCGGCAGCCGAACGCGACCACCGGCACCGGCCAGCGGCGCGAGATCGAGATGCGTCGGCCGCGCGCTCACCGCGCGGCCTCGTTCGCCAGGCGCCGACCCAGCGCCTCGCGCGCCTCGCGCGCCTGCGAGAACTCTCGCTCGAGCGCGGCGCCGTCGCCCCGGGCGATGGCCTCGCGCAGCACGGCGAGACGCGCCGCATAGCCGTCGATCTCGGCGCAGAGCAGGTCGCGATTGGAGACACAGATGTCGCGCCACATCTCGGGGCTGCTCGCGGCGATACGGGTGAAGTCGCGAAAGCCGCCGCCGGTCAGCTCGAGCATCGCCTCCGCGTCCGGCCGCTCGGCGAGCGCGTTCATCATCGCGAAGGCAAGGACATGGGGCAGGTGGCTGGTGGCGGCGAGCGCCCGGTCGTGGGCCTCGGCCTCCATCCTCATCACCCGGGCGCCGGTCGCCTGCCACAGCGCATGCACCCGGTCCGCCGCGTCGGCGGCGGTCTCGCGGATCGGCGTGAGCACGACCGGCCGGCCCTCGAACAGGCCGGCGCGGGCGGCATCGGGACCGCTCTTCTCGGCCCCTGCGATCGGATGCGCGGGCACGAACCGCGGCAACGCTGCGCCGAGCAAGGCTCGCGCGCAGTCGATCACGTCGCGCTTGGTGCTGCCGCCATCGGTGACCAGCGCCCGTGGCGACAGGTGGCGCGACAGGGCCTGCATCACGCCAGGCAACTGCCCGACCGGGGTGGCCAGCAGCACGAGATCGCAGCGCGCGAGCCCGGCGAGGCTCCCGGCCGCCTCGTCGATCACGCCCAGTTCCACCGCGCGGTGCAGCGTGCTCTCCGTACGGCCGAACCCCAGCACCCGGCGCACCACCCCCGCCCGCCTGAGCGACAGCGCGAACGAGCCGCCGATCAACCCGACGCCGACCACGCCGAGGCAGTCGATCGGCGGCGGGGCTCCCGTCGGGGATGCCGGCGAACTCACCGCGCCGAGCCCGGCTGGCGCCGCGGCACGCCCGGCACCGCCCCGATCACGGTGCCCAGCGCCTCGAGGAAGCGCCGATTCTCCGCCTCGGTGCCGATGGACACGCGCAGGTACTCGGGCAGCCCGTAGCCGGCCACCGGACGCACGATCACGCCCGCCCGCAGCAGCCGCTGGAACACCTCGGCCGCAGGTCCGACGCGAACGGTCACGAAATTGGCGAAAGACGGGATCCACTCGAGGCCGAGGGCGGCAAGCCCGGCGGTGACCTGGGCCATGCCCGCACGGTTCACCTCGCAGCTGCGCCGCAGGAACTCGAGATCGTCGAGCACGGCGATGGCGCCCGCCTGCGCGATGCTGTTCACGTTGAACGGCTGGCGCACGCGGTCGAGCAGGTCCACCACCGACGGCGCGGCGAGCCCGAAGCCCACGCGCAGGCCGGCCAGCCCGTAGGCCTTGGCCAGCGTGCGCGAGACCAGCAGGTTGGGAAAGCGCCCGAGCCAGCCGACGCTGTCGTAGCGCAGCGCTTCGGGCAGGTAGTCGGTGTAGGCCTCGTCCAGCACCACCAGCACATCCTCGGGCACCGCGGCGATGAAGCGCTCCAGCGCCGCGCCTTCGATGAAGGTGCCGGTGGGGTTGTTCGGGTTGGCGATGAACACCACCCGGGTGTCGGGGCCGATCGCCGCCAGCATCGCGGGAAGGTCGTGCCCGAAGTCGCGCGCGGGGACCTCGATGCCGCGCGCCCCGATCGCCTGGACGACCAGCGGATACACCGCAAACGCGTGCCGGGAATAGACGGCCGAGTCGGCCGCCGTGAGGAAGGCGCGCGCCGCGATCTCCAGTACGTCGTTCGATCCGTTGCCGAGCACGACCTGCGCCGGCTGCACCCCGAAACGGCGGGAGATCGCCGCCTTGAGCTCGAAGGCACTGCCGTCCGGATAGCGGGTGACATCGGCGAGCGCGCGGGTCATTGCCGCGAGCGCAGGCTCGCTCACCCCCAGCGGATTTTCGTTGGACGCCAGCTTGACGATGCTCGCCTCGTCCAGCCCGAGTTCGCGTGCGAGTTCGGAGATCGGCTTGCCGGGCTGGTAGGGGGCGATCGCCCGCACATGCGCGGGCGCGCGGTCGGTGAGGCTCATCGGAAGGCTCCGCTGTGTTCGCGCGCGGCCGGGTAGGCCCCCAGCCGCTTGATGAACAGCGCGCGCTCCTCGAGCTGCGCGAGCGCGCGGGCGACATGGGGCTCGGTCGGATGCCCCTCGATGTCGATGAAGAACAGGTATTCCCAGCGCCCGGTGCGCGCCGGACGCGACTCGAAGCGGGTCATGCTCACGCCGTTGTCGGCCAGCGGCGCGAGCAGCGAGTGCACGGCGCCGGGCTGGTTGCGCGCCGAGAGCACGAGCGAGGTCTTGTCGCGCCCGGAGGCGTTGGGCACCGCCCCGCCGATCACGAGGAACCGGGTCGTGTTGTCCGCCTCGTCCTCGATGTTCTCGGCCAGCAGGTGGAGTCCGTAGCGCGCAGCCGCCGCCCGGCCGGCGATGGCCGCGGCGCCCGGCTCGGCCGCGGCAAGCCGCGCGGCCTCGGCATTGCTGGCCACCGCGATGCGCTCGACCCCGGGCAGTCGCGCGTTGAGCCAGCGCACGCACTGGCCCAGGCTCTGGGCGTGCGAATACAGGCGGGTGATGCCGGCGATCCCGCTCGCCGCGCCCATCAGGTTGTGGTGCACGGGCAGCAGCACCTCGCCGGTGACCGGGACCGAGGTGGCGAGCAGCAGGTCCAGCGTACGCCCCACGGCCCCCTCGGTGGAGTTCTCCACCGGCACCAGTCCGAACTGGGCACGACCGCTCTCGACCTCGCGAAAGACCTCGTCGAAACTCGCGCACGCACGGCGTTCGACCAGGCCGCCGAACTGCCGGATCACGGCCTCCTCGCTGTAGGTGCCGGCCGGGCCCAGGAAAGCCACCGCGGTCGGCGCCTCGAGCGACCGGCAGGCCCCCATGATCTCGACGAACACCTGTCGCAGGTGGCTGGCGGGCAAGGGTCCGGCGCTGGCTCCCACGACCCGATCGATCACCTGCGCCTCGCGCTCCGGACGATAGACCGCGGCCCCGCCCTTCACGTGCCCGATCTCCTGGGCGACGCGCGCGCGGGCGTTGAGCAGTTCGACCAGCTGGTCGTCGATCGCGTCGACGCGGGCGCGAAGTTCGGCCAGCCGCGCGGTGTTCTCGCCGCCGGAGCCGCCTTGCCCGTCGGGCTTGCCCATGTCGCTCATCGCATCCCTCGTCGCATCGCCCTCTCCGCGCGCGCTGCCCTCGTCCGCCGGGCCGCGGCCACCCTAGCCATGGGTCCGCTCGAACTCCCGCATGTAGTCCACGAGCGCACGCACGCCCTTGATCGGCATCGCGTTGTAGAGCGACGCACGCATGCCGCCCACCGAGCGGTGGCCCTGCAACTGCGCCAGGCCGGCCGCCTCGGCGCCGGCGAGGAACCGGGCATCGAGCGCCGCATCGCGCAGCGTGAACGGCACGTTCATCAGCGAGCGGTCGGCCGTGGAAACCGGGCAGCGGTAGAACTCGGTGGCGTCCAGCGCCGCGTACAGCACGTCGGCCTTCTCGCGGTTGAGCCGCAGCATCGCCGCGAGGCCGCCCTGCCCGGCGATCCAGTCGAAGACCAGCCCCGCCACGTAGATCGCCCAGGTCGGGGGCGTGTTGTACATCGACCCGGATGCGGCCTGGACCTTGTAGTCGAGCATGGCCGCGGTGCCGGCCGGCGCCCGCCCGAGCAGGTCCTCGCGGACGATGACCACGGTGAGGCCCGCGGGCCCGATGTTCTTCTGGGCACCCGCGTAGATCAGCCCGAACCGCGACACGTCGATCGGCTTCGACAGGATGTCCGAGGACATGTCGCACACCAGCGGGACGGCGCCCGAATCGGGGACATCCGCGAACTGGACCCCGCCGATCGTCTCGTTCGAGGTGTAGTGGAGGTAGGCGGCGGACGGGTCGCAGTCCCACTGGTCGCGCGGGGGGATCGCCGTGTACCGCGCGGCCTCGCCGGAGGCCACCACGCGCACCGCGCCGCCGCGACGGGCTTCCTCGATCGCCTTGGCCGACCACTGCCCGGTCAGCACGTAGTCGGCGCTCGCGCCGGCCGCGCGCAGGTTGAGCGGCACCATCGCGAACTGCAGCGTCGCCCCGCCCTGCAGGAACAGCACCCGGTAGGGGTCAGGGATGCCCATCAGCGCGCGCAGCGAGGCCTCGGCCCGCTGCGCGATGTCGATGAACTCCGCGCCGCGGTGGCTCATCTCCATCACCGACAGCCCGCGCCCTTGCCAGGAGAGCATCTCCGCGGCGGCACGCTCGAGCACCGGAACGGGCATCACGCCCGGACCGGCACTGAAATTGTAGATGCGGCCGCTCACGACCCCGTTGCCCCGCCGTCCCCGCCGGTGGCCCCGGCCTCATCCCCGGACGCACCGGGCGTCTCGTCGCCGTCGGCGGACTCGGGCTCCTCGGACTCGACCACGGTCTCCACCCCGACCAGCCGTTCGCCCGCGTCGAGCGCGATCAGCGTCACGCCCTGGGTGGCCCGACCCATCTCGCGGATCTCGGCCACGCGGGTGCGGATCAGCACCCCGCCGGTGGTGATCATGATGATCTCGTCGGTGGGGGCGACCAGCCGCGCCGACACCACCGCGCCATTGCGCTCGCTGGGCTGGATCGCGAAGATGCCCTGCGTGCCGCGCCCGTGCCGGGTGTATTCGGCGACCGGCGTGCGCTTGCCGTAGCCGTTTTCGGTGGCCACCAGCACGGACTGCGTGCCCGACCCATCGGCCACCAGCAGCGCGATCACGCGCTGTCCGGCCGCGAGCCTCATGCCGCGCACGCCACGGGCGGTTCGGCCCATGGGCCGCACGTCGGACTCCTCGAAGCGCACCGCCTTCGACCCGTCGGAGAACAGCATCACGTCCTGCGTGCCGTCGGTCAGCGCCACGCCGACGAGGTAGTCGTCGGGATCGAGGTCGATCGCGATGATGCCGGCCGAGCGCGGACGGGAGAATTCGGACAGCGCGGTCTTCTTCACCGTGCCGTCGGCGGTCGCCATGATCACGAACCGGTGGTCGTCGAAGGTACGCACCGGCAGGATGGCGTTGATCTTCTCGCCCTCGGCCAGCGGGAGCACGTTGACGATCGGGCGGCCGCGGCTCGTGCGGGTGCCCTGGGGCACGTTGTAGACCTTGATCCAGTACACCCGCCCACGGCTGGAGAAGCACAGCACGTAGTCGTGGGAGTGGGCCACGAACATCTTCTCGATGAAGTCCTCGTCCTTGGTCCCCGCCGCCTGGCGGCCGCGGCCGCCCCGGCGCTGCGACTGGTAGTCGGCCACCGGTTGCGCCTTGATGTAGCCGCCGTGGGACAGGGTGACCACCATGTTCTCGGGCGTGATCAGGTCCTCGATGTTCACGTCCCCGGCGTGCTGGACCACCTCGCTGCGCCGCTCGTCGCCATACTGGGCGACCAGGGCGGCGAGCTCGTCGGCGATGATGCGGGTGACGCGCTCGGGGCGCGCCAGGATGTCCAGCAGGTCGGCGATGCGCGCCATCACGTCCTGGTACTCGCCGGTGATCCGGTCCTGCTCCAGCGCGGTCAGGCGCTGCAGGCGCATGTCGAGGATGGCCTGGGCCTGGGTGTCGGACAGCCGGTAGCCGTCGGGGTGCAGCCCCAGGACCGCGTCGAGTTCCTCGGGCCGCGACAGCGCAGCCCCGGCGCCGGCGCGGGCGAGCATCTCCTCGACCACCGGCGAGCGCCAGGCGCGCGCCATCAGCGCGGTCTTCGCCTCGGCGGGCGACGCGGCGGCCTTGATGAGGGCGATGACCTCGTCGATGTTGGACATCGCCACCGCCAGGCCCTCGAGCACGTGCCCGCGCTCGCGCGCCCGGCGCAGGTCGAACACCGAGCGTCGCACCACCACCTCGCGCCGATGGCGCAGGAAGGCCTGCAGCATCTGCTTGAGGTCGAGCAGGCGGGGCTGGCCATCGACCAGCGCCACCATGTTCACGCCGAAGCTGTCCTGGAGCTGGGTTTCCTTGAAC
>CAIKXV010000075.1 GCA_903831455.1 uncultured Pseudomonadota bacterium
CAGCAGGTCGACCTGGCCGCCGACCAGGTCGTTCATCGCCGGACCGGTGCCCTTGTAGGGGATGGTGTTCAGGTCGATGCCCACCGTGCTCATGAACAGCAGTCCGCACAGGTGCGATGCCGCCCCCAGGCCCGCGTTCGCCAGCGTGATCTTCTGCTGGTTGGCCTTCAGGTAGGCGATCAGTTCCTTGAGGTTCGAGGGCGCGAGCGTGGAGCGCGTGACCAGCGTCATCGGCACATCGGCCACCTGGCCGATCATCTCGAAGTCCTTCAGCGGATCGAACGGCAGCTTGCGGTAGAGCGCCGGTGCCGTCGACATGCCGATATGCATGAGCAGCACGGTATGGCCGTCGGGGTTGGCGCGCGCGACCTTGTCCACGCCGATGGTGCCGCCGGCGCCCGGGGCATTCTCGACCAGTACCGACTGCTTGAGTTGCGCCTGGAAGTTCTGGGCCATCAGGCGCGCGAGCGTGTCGGTCGGGCCGCCGGCCGCGAAGGGCACGACGATCGAGATCGGGCGAGTGGGGAAGTCCTGGGCGACCGCAGCGCCGGCGACGGCGATCGCGAGCACGCCCGCTGCGCGGGCCATGGTTTTCAGCATGATCGAAAGCCTCCTCGGATGAATCGACCCCGGCAATCCCTGCCGGCGCCGGTCGGACTCGGGCGCCCCGGGCGCCGGTCCACCGCCGTGCGGATGCACGAAACGGACAGGTCGACAGTTTGGCAGAAGCCCGGGCCCGAGGTGGGAAAAACCCGGCCGGAAAGGCACCCGTCCGGTCGGCGACGGTCGCGGCGTCGGCTGCGGCGCGACGGCACAGCCCGGGTCGGCCACGGGGCCGGACCCCGCCGCGCGCGCCCTGCAGGAGCAGGCGTAGGCGGGGGTGGAGGCGGAAGCGGGGGCGGACCCGATACCGCGGTGGGCCGTCCGGGGCGCGCGAGGCTTCAGGCGCGCGGACCCGTCCCCAGGCGCTCGGCGACCTCGCCCAGGCGGTCGTTGCCCCAGTACGGTTCGCCGTCGACGATGAAGAACGGCGAGCCGAATACCCCGGCCTGCATCGCACGCTCGGTGGCCTCGCGCGGCAGCGCCTTGATCCGCGGGTCGGCCAGGGCCGCTGCAAGGGCGGCGCGATCGACGCCCTGCGCCGCCGCGACCTCGATGACCACCGCCGGATCGCCGATGTCGCGGTCGTCGACGAACAGCGCATCGAACAGCGCGAGCGCCAGCCCGCGCGCCGCCGCGGGGTCGCGCTCCCGGAGCCAGTAGAACGCGCGGCAGCCCGCCTGCCCGCTGACCGGGAAGCGACTCGGGTGCCGGTAGGGCAGGCCGAGTCGCCCGGCGGTACGGGGGATGTCGATGCGGGCGTAGTCGCCCTTCAACGGCTGGCTGGGCAGGGGCCGGCCGCCGGTGGTTTCGAACACCAGGCCGAGCAGGATCGGATGCCAGTCCACTCCGCGTCCGAACCCCGCCGCGAGCGCGTCGACGCGATGCGCCGCGAAGTAGCCGTAGGGGGAGGAGAAGTCGAAGTAGAAGTGGACGGGCGTCATCGCGCGCTCAGCAGCGCTCGATGGCCATGGCCACCGCCTCGCCACCGCCGATGCACAGCGTGGCCATGCCGCGGCGACCGCCGTACTGCTGCAGGGCCGAGAGCAGCGTGACCACGATGCGCGCACCGGAGGCGCCGATCGGGTGGCCGAGCGCGCAGGCACCGCCGTGGACGTTGACCTTCTCGGCCGGCAGCGCGAGGTCGTGCATCGCCGCCATGGACACCACGGCGAACGCCTCGTTCACCTCGAACAGGTCGACCTCACCCACCGACCAGCCGGTGGCGTCGAACAGCTTCTGCATCGCGCCCACCGGGGCAGTGGTGAACCACTGCGGCTCGTGCGAGTGGCTGGTGGCCGCGACGATGCTGGCGAGCGGGGTCAGCCCGCGCTTCTCGGCCTCGGAGCGGCGCATCATCACCAGCGCGGCCGCGCCATCGGAGATCGAGCTCGAGTTGGCCGGGGTGACCGTGCCGTCCTTGCGGAACACCGGCTTCAGCGTCGGGATCTTGTCGAGGTTGGCCTTGAGCGGCTGCTCGTCGATCTTCACCACCGTCTCGCCCCGCGAGGTCTTGATGGTGAACGGGGTGATCTCGCTCTCGAAGCGCCCGCCCTTCACCGCGGCCTGCGCCTTGGTGAGGGAGTCGATCGCGAAGCGGTCCTGCGCCTCGCGGGTAAAGCCGTACTTGGTGGCGGTGTCCTCGGCGAAGGTCCCCATCAGGCGGCCCTTGTCGTAGGCATCCTCCAGGCCGTCGAGGAACATGCTGTCCTTGATCTCGCCGTGGCCCAGCCGCATGCCGCCGCGCGCCTTCGGCACGAGATAGGGGGCAAGGGTCATGCTCTCCATGCCGCCGGCCACCACGACCTGGCTGGACCCGGCGAGCAACTGGTCGCGCGCGACCATCATCGCCTTCATGCCCGATCCGCACATCTTGTTGAGGGTGGACGCATAGGTGCCGAGCGGCAGGCCGGCGCCGATCGCCGCCTGGCGCGCCGGTGCCTGGCCCTGGCCCGCCATCAGCACGTTACCCATCACCACCTCGTCCACGGCCTCGGGGGCGACGCCGGAGCGCTCGACGGCCGCGCGGATCGCGGCCGCGCCCAGCTGGGCCGCCGTGACGCTGGAGAAATCGCCCTGGAAACCGCCCATGGGGGTGCGTGCGGCACCGACGATGACCACCGGATCGTTCATGCTGGAGAGCTCCTGTTCGAGGACGCGTGGACGGCAAGCCCCGCGGTCGGGCCGGGGGGTCTGGGCCGATTGTGCTGTGCAGCAATCGCGCCTAATATACGCCCCCTCGTCGTGCCTCACAATGCGCGGGCTGCCGTCGCGCCTCGCGGTTCGCGACGCCGCCCACGACCCCCGACAGGCAGGAGACCGACATGGCCCAAGCCAGGCCCGGCGCGCAGGGCGCCCCGACCCAGCCCCCTCAGGACGCGGAGGCGGCCAACGACCCCACGGCACTGGCCCGCCAGTTCACCGAACTCGCGCAGCGCAGTTCGCAGCTCGTTGCCCGCTTCTTCGAGCGCACGGCACGCGACCCGGCGGGCATCGCGCAGGACGACCTCGGCCTCGCGCGCGCCTTCGGCGAGGCGCTGACCCGGCTCTGGGGCGACCCGGTCCGGCTCGCACAGGCCCAGATGAACCTCTGGCAGGACTACATGCAGCTGTGGCAGTCGACCTGGCTCAGGGCGATGGGGCTGCAGGCAGCGCCGGTGGCCACCCCGACCCAGGGCGACAAGCGGTTCAAGGACGAACTGTGGGAGAACAACCTGCTGTTCGACTACCTGAAGCAGTCCTACCTGATCGCCGCCCGCCATACCCACGGGGCCATGGCCGGCGTCGAAGGCCTCGACGAGGCCACCCGGCGCAAGGTGGAGTTCTTCACCCGCCAGTACATCGACGCGCTCGCCCCCACCAATTTCGCGTTGACCAACCCGGAAGTGCTGCGCGAGACCCTGTCCTCGGGCGGGCGCAACCTGCTCGACGGCCTGGACAACCTGCTCGACGACCTCGAGCGCGGCGACGGCTCGCAGCTGCGCATCAGCATGACCGACCGCACCCAGTTCCGGCTGGGCGAGAACATCGCGGTCACGCCGGGCAAGGTGGTCTTCCAGAACGAGCTCATGCAGCTGCTGCAGTACGCCCCCGCCACCGACAAGGTCCTGCGGCGGCCGCTCGTCATCGTGCCGCCGTGGATCAACAAGTACTACATCCTCGACCTGCGCGAGAAGAACTCGTTCATCCGCTGGGCGGTCTCGCAGGGGCACACGGTGTTCGTCCTGTCGTGGGTCAACCCCGATGCGACGCTGGCCGACCGCGGCTTCGACGACTACATGCGGCTGGGGCCGCTCGCGGCGCTCGACGCCGTGCGCGAGATCACCGGCGAGCCCGACGCCAACCTGATCGGCTACTGCCTGGGTGGCACCCTGCTCGCGTGCACGCTCGCGTGGCTGCAGGCGCGCGGCGAGGCCGGGCGGGTCGCCAGCGCCACCTTCTTCACGACGATGCTCGACTTCAGCGAGCCGGGCGAACTCGGGGTGTTCATCGACGAGGCCCAGGTCGAGGCGCTCGAGCGGCGCATGGCGCGGCGCGGGTATCTCGAAGGCCACGAGATGGCCGCGACCTTCAACATGATGCGCGCCAACGACCTGATCTGGTCGTTCGTCGTCAACAACTACCTGCTCGGGCGCGCTCCGTTCCCGTTCGACCTCCTCTACTGGAACTCCGACTCCACGCGCATGCCGGCGTGCATGCACGGGTTCTACCTGCGCAACATGTACCTGCGCAACGCGCTGCGCGAGCCCGGCGGCGTGTCCCTGGACGGAGTGCCCATCGACGTGGGCGAGGTGCGCACGCCTTCCTATTTCCTGTCCACGATGGAAGACCACATCGCCCCGTGGCAGTCCACCTATGCCGGCGCCCTGCTGTTCAGCGGGCCGGTGCGCTTCACGCTGGCGGGGTCCGGGCACATCGCCGGCGTCGTCAATCCGCCCGCGGCGAACAAGTACCAGCACTGGACAGCCGAGGGCGAACTGCCCGCGGACCCGCAGCAGTGGCTCGCCGGCGCCACGCAGCAACCCGGTTCGTGGTGGCCGCACTGGCACGCGTGGGTGAGCGAGGGCTACGGCGGCGGCGAAGTCGCGGCCCGCACGCCGGGTAGCGCCGCGCATCCGCCGCTCGAGGATGCGCCCGGCAGCTACGTGAAGGCCGTTGCGGAACCGTCCGTGGCGGAGGCGAAATGAACGCCCCGCGGCGGGTCGGCGTGGTCGGCGCCGGCCAGATGGGCAGCGGCATCGCCCAGGTCTGCGCGCAGGCCGGCCTGCCGGTGGTGCTGCGCGACCTCGACGAGGCCGCGCTGGCCCGCGGCCTGCAGGCGATCGGATCGAGCCTCGACCGGATGGTGGCCAAGGGCCGGATCGACGGAGAGGCGCGCGAAGCCGCGCTCTCGCGCATCGTCACCACCCTGCAGTCCGCCGCGCTCGCCGACTGCGACATCGTGATCGAGGCGGCCACCGAGAACGAACCGCTCAAGGCGCGGATCTTCACCGAGCTCGCCGGGGCGGTTCCCGCGGATACGATCCTCGCGAGCAACACCTCGTCGATCTCGCTCACCCGTCTCGCGGCCGCGGTGCCCGGACCGCAGCGCATGATCGGCATGCATTTCATGAACCCCGTGCCCGTGATGCCGCTGGTGGAGATCATCCGCGCGAGGCAGACGGCCCAGGGCACGTACGATGCGGTGGAAGCGCTCACCCGCACGCTGGGCAAGACGCCGGTCGAGGTGCACAACAGCCCGGGCTTCGTCTCCAACCGCGTGCTGATCCCCATGATCAACGAGGCGGCCTTCTGCCTGCACGAGGGCGTGGCGGGTGCGGAGGAGATCGATTCCGTGATGCGGCTGGGCATGAACCACCCGATGGGTCCGCTGGCGCTGGCCGACCTGATCGGCATCGACACCGTGCTCGCGATCATGCGCGTGCTGCAGGAGGGGTTCGCCGACTCGAAGTACCGGCCCTGCCCGCTGCTCGTCGAGATGGTCGACGCCGGCCATCTCGGGCGCAAGAGCGGGCGCGGCTTCTACGAATACCCGGCGAAGACCTGATCGCCCGACCGCGCGAATACGCCATGACCGATACCTCGACCCCGCCCGTCCTGCGCCACGAGCAGCCCGAAGCCGGCCTGCACCTGCTGGTACTCGATCGACCGAAGGCACTGAACGCGCTCGACAGCCGGCTGCTCGCCGAGCTCGACGCGGCGGTGCGCGCGGTCGCGGCCGACCCGCTGGCACGCGCGCTGCTGATCACCGGCGAGGGCACCCGCGCGTTCGCGGCCGGGGCCGACATCGCGCAGATGGAGGGCTTCTCGCCCGCCGAGGCGCGGGCGTTCGCCGCGCGGGCCGGAGCCACGCTGCTCGCGATCGAGTCGCTGCCGGTCCCGGCGATCGCGCTGGTCAACGGCTATGCGCTGGGCGGAGGCTGCGAACTCGCGCTCGCCTGCGACTGGATCGTCGCCGCCGACAACGCCGTGTTCGGCCAGCCGGAGGTCAGCCTCGGCATCCCCCCGGGCTTCGGCGGCACGCAGCGACTTCCCCGGCGCATCGCGCCGGGCAAGGCCCTGGAACTTCTGCTGACCGGACGCCAGGTGCGGGCCGACGAGGCGGTGGCCATCGGACTCGCCAACGAACAGGTGCCCGCCGGACAGTTGCGCGAGCATGGCCTGGCCCTCGCGCGCACGATCGCCTCGCGCGGACCGATCGCGGTGAGGTTGGCCAAGGAAGCCTGGCGACGCGGGCAGTCGCTCGACCTCGCGCAGGCCTGCGCGGTGGAGGCCGACCTGTTCGCGCTGGCCTTCGCGACCGAAGACCGGCGCGAAGGCATGCGCGCCTTCCTCGAGAAGCGCGCGCCCGCATTCGGCGGACGCTGACCTCCGGCACCTTCCCCGGGGGCGATCGCGCCGCACCGTCCCGGTCCGATGCGCCGGGGACGGCCCGGAGCGAGACGCCGCGTGAAAGACCGGCGCTCCGCACCCGATTTGCGAAGGGCTTCCGCTTCCACTACGCTGCCGGCTCGCGCCGTGCGCCGGCGCGCGCACAACGCGGGCACCGCGAAGGCCCGGCCAAAGGGGGAGGAGCAGCGATGAAACTGATGGTGTTCAACGACGACCGCGTGGGCGTGGTCCGCGGCGATGCCGTGGTCGACGTGACCGCCGCGGTGAGCGGCGTTCCGCATACCGGCGCCGGCAACCTCATGAGCGCGGTGGTCGCGCGCTTCGCGGATCTGCGCGCGTCCATCGAGCGCGCCGCGGCCAGCGGGGCCGGCCTTCCGCTCGCGCAGGTCCGCATCCGTCCGCCGCTGCCGCGCCCGAACAACGTGGTCTGCATGGCGGTCAACTACATGGAGGACGGCACGCGCAAGGAACCGGCGCCGATCAATGCGTTCCTCAAGACGCCCAACTGCATCATCGGCCACGGCGACACCATGGTGCTGCCCGACGTGCCCGCCACGATCTTCGAAGGCGAGGCCGAGATGGCGCTGGTCATCGGCAAGCACGCGAGGAACGTGCCGGCCGCGCAGGCCATGGACTACGTGTTCGGCTACACGAACTTCATCGACGGCTCGGCGCGCGGACTCAACCCGCCGGGCAACACCTTCTACCAGATGAAGTCGCGAGCCACCTTCGCGCCGGTCGGCCCGTGGCTGGTGACCGCCGACGAGATCCGCGATCCGCACACGCTGCAGGTGCGCCTCTGGGTCAACGGCACCCTCAAGCAGGACTACAACACCGACGACATGGCGCACAAGATCCCGCGCTGCATCGAGTGGGTGAGTTCGATCCACGACCTCGAGCCGGGCGACATCCTCGCGCTGGGCACCAACCACCGCGGCCTCTCCGCCTTCCAGGACGGCGACACCATCGAACTGGAAACCGAGGGCCTGGGCAGGCTGAGCGTGGGCGTGCGCGACGACCTGAAGCGCACCTGGGCACGCGAGACCCGGCTCGACCGCCAGCAGCGCGGACTCGAGGGCTTCACGCCCCAGCTCACTGGCAAGTACGCGCCGCGCTGAGCACGCCCCATGCCCCGGCCCCTCGCCTGCGCGGGGAGCCGGCCGCTGCGCTCCGCGCACCCGGGCACCGGTACGCCGTTGCCGCGTCCGGCATGGCGCGGGCCGGCGGCGGTGCCGCCGATCGGCCGGGTGATGGCCGCGACCCCGGGAGGGGTGCTCGCTTGTCCGGGTGGTGGTCGCGACCTTGGGGGCTGCCGCCGATCGGCAGGGTCGTGACCGCGACCGAAGCCGCGGCCGAAGGCCGCGGCCTGCGGGATGCGCGGTCTACTGACCCTCGGCCCGGATGCCCCGCGACCGGACCAGGCGACCCAGGCGCTCGGCATCGGACTTCATCACCGCCGCGAACTCCGCCGGCGTGCTGGCGATGGTCTCCGCGCCAATGCCCACGACCTGCTGGCGGACCTCGGGGATGCGGAGCACCGCGACGATTTCGCGGTTGAGCCGGTCCACCAGCGCGGGCGGGGTGGCTCGCGGCGCGAGGAAGCCGAACCAGATGGCGGCCTCGTAGCCCGGGAAGGTCTCCGAGACCGCCGGGATGTCGGGCGACGCATCGGTGCGCTTCGCGCTGGTGACGGCCAGCACCCGCAGCCGCCCGGCCTTGGCGTGCGGCGTCGAGACCAGCAGGTTCGGGATGGTCATCTGGATCTCGTTGCCGAGGACCGCGGTCATGGCGGGGCCGATGCCCTTGAACACGATCGGGGTCATCTGGATCTTGGCCGCCTGCGCGAGCAGTTCACCGGCCAGGTGCGGAGGGCTGCCCACGCCGGAGGTGCCGTAGTTGAGCTTGCCGGGATTGGCGCGCATCCACGACACCATCTCGGCGAGCGTCGTGAACGGCTGCGAGGGATGCACGGCGATGACCAGCGGGGAGACGGCGGCGAGACTCACCGGCACGAAATCGCGCACCGGGTCGAAGGACAGTTTCGAGTACAGGTCGCCGAGGATCACGTGCGTCTGGTTGGCCACCAGCATCGTGTATCCGTCGGGCGCCGCACGCGCCGCGATTTCGGTGCCGACGATGCCGTTGGCGCCCGGCCGGTTGTCCACGATCCCAGCCTGGCCAAGCCGCTCGGGGAATCGGGCGGCCACGAGGCGGGCGATCGCGTCGTTGCCGCCGCCGGGGGCCAGCGGCACGATGATCCGCACCGGCTTCACCGGGAAGGCGATGTCCTGCGCAGCATGGCCCGCGACCGGGCCGGCTGCCGCCAGCACGGCGACCATGGCGATGCCGCGGCGCGCGCGCGCGCCGCGGGCAAGGGTACTCGGCGAAAGACTCACGGCACCTCCGGGAAAGGGTCCAGTCGGACGGTCGAACGATCAGGGTACGCGGGGGGCGGGGAAAGGCCCCGCATGGACCGCGCGCATGCCGCGGAGTATATGTCCGCTCCGGACAGGTCCGCGGCCTCGCCCTCGAGCGCGCCTGCGGCCTGCCACCCCGATGACTCCGAGCCGGAGGCGACAGCCACGATGCGCACCGAACTGGTCACGATTCCGACGCCCACCACGCCGCTGGACGGGGCCTTCTACCAGCCGGAGGGTCCGGTGCGGGGCTGCGCGCTGCTCTTCCATGGCAACCGGATGAGTTTCCTGTGGGGGGCGCCCCGGTTCCTGCCGCCGGTGCTCGCCGCCATGGGCTACGCGAGCCTGGCTTTCAACCGCCGCGGCCATGACATCCTGTCGATCCGGGACAGCCGGCAGGCCGAGGGGGGCGCGTTCCAGCTCACCCGCGAGGCCCTCGAGGACAACCGGCTTGCCGCGCAGTGGCTCGCCGCACGCGGCCTGCCGCCGCCGCTGCTGATCGGGCACAGCAACGGCGGCATGCTCGCGGTCCGCCACGCGGTCGATCACCCCGATACGCCGGGGCTGGTGCTGCTGTCGGCCCAGTGCGGCGGCACGGCGATGGTCCGCCACGCGGTGGCGGCCGGCGCACTCGACAGCCTTGATGCAGCCGCGGTCACCGAGGACGCGCAGCGCCGCGTCGCGGCCGGACGCGGGCGCGAACTGATGCGGCTGCCGGGGTGGTGGTACGTCTCGAGCGCGGAGAGCTACCTTGACCGCATGTCCGAGTTGCCCGACACCCTCGCGCTGGCCCCGCAGGTGCATTGCCCGGTGTTCTACCTGTGCGGCGCCGGGGAGCCGGAGGATCTCTACCCGGCCCGAGCCTTCGCGCGCCTCGCGGCTGGCCCCTGCGCCGTCGAGTTCGTGGCCGACTGCGACCACTTCTACCGCGGACGCGAGGACGAGGTCTCCGCGAGGGTTGCCGCATGGATCGGTCGCACGTTCGGTGCAACCGCCTGCGGCGGTGCGTCATGATCGTCGACCGCACCAGATCGTTTCCATAAGCGATCTTTTCAACAATCGATCGTCCACGAGGCGCACGATATACTGGCCTCGGAGTTGCCTCAGCCCGATCGCCACGACGCGCTCCCGCTCGCGCCACCCGCGCGGGCCCCGGGCAGGCCCCGGCCCGCGGCGCCACGAACGCCGGGGCCCTTCACGACACCTCCATCCAGGGCGAACACCATGGACCTGAACGAACTGCAGGCTGGCGCGACCGCCGACACCGATCCCACCGAAACCCAGGAATGGCTGGACGCCCTGCGCGGCGTGATCGCCCACGAGGGACCGCAGCGCGCGCACTACCTGCTCGAGCGGCTGGTCGATGCCGCCCGGCGCAGCGGCGCCTACCTGCCCTACAGCGCGCAGACCGCCTACCTCAACACCATCCCGCCGCACCTGCAGGCGAAGTCACCGGGCGACCACGAACTCGAGCACCGCATCCGCGCGCTGGTGCGCTGGAACGCGATGGCGATGGTGGTCCGGGCGAACAAGCAGTCCTCCGAACTGGGCGGGCATATCGCGAGCTTCGCCTCGGCGGCCACGCTCTACGACGTGGGCTTCAACCACTTCTTCCACGCCCCCTCCGACACCCACGGCGGCGACCTGGTGTTCTTCCAGGGCCACTCCTCGCCCGGCGTCTACGCACGTGCCTTCCTCGAGGGCCGCATCACCGAGGAGCAGCTCGACAACTTCCGCCGCGAGGTCGACGGCAAGGGCGTGTCCTCGTACCCGCACCCCTGGCTGATGCCCGACTTCTGGCAGTTCCCGACAGTATCGATGGGACTGGGGCCGCTGCAGGCCATCTACCAGGCCCGCTTCATGAAATACCTGCACGACCGCGGCATCGTCGACACCGCGGGGCGCAAGGTCTACGCCTTCATGGGCGATGGCGAGATGGACGAGCCCGAGTCGCTGGGCGCGATCTCGCTCGCGGCGCGCGAGCGGCTGGACAACCTGGTGTTCGTGATCAACTGCAACCTGCAGCGCCTCGACGGCCCGGTGCGCGGCAACGGCAAGATCATCCAGGAACTCGAGGCCGACTTCCGCGGCACCGGCTGGAACGTGATCAAGGTGATCTGGGGTTCCTACTGGGACCCGCTGATCGCGCGCGACACCACCGGCCTGCTCCTCAAGCGCATGGAGGAGTGCGTCGACGGGGAGTACCAGACCTTCAAGTCGAAGGACGGCGCCTACGTACGCGAGCACTTCTTCGGCAAGTACCCCGAGCTGCGCGAGATGGTGTCGACCATGTCCGACGAGGATATCTGGCGCCTGAACCGCGGGGGCCACGACCCGCACAAGATGTACGCGGCCTACGCGGCGGCAGCGGCCCACCGCGGCCAGCCCACGGTGATCATCGCCAAGACCATCAAGGGCTACGGGATGGGCGAGTCGGGCGAGGGCCAGAACATCACCCACCAGCAGAAGAAGATGGGCACGCTGTCCATCCGCGCCTTCCGCGACCGCTTCGGCATCCCGATCCCGGACGACCGGCTCGAGGAGGTGCCCCTGTACCGGCCGCCGGAGGACAGCCCGGAGATGAAGTACCTGCGCGGCCGCATCGCCGCGATGGGCGGATCGGTGCCGCAGCGCCGGCGCCAGGCGGCTCCGCTGGAGGTGCCCCCGCTCTCCGCCTTCGAGGCGCTGCTGAAGTCCACCGAGGAGCGCGAGATCTCCACCACCATGGCCTTCGTGCGCATCCTGGGCACGCTCGTGCGCGACCGCGCGATCGGCCGCCTGGTGGTGCCGATCGTGCCCGACGAGTCGCGCACCTTCGGCATGGAGGGCATGTTCCGGCAGCTCGGCATCTACTCGTCCGTGGGCCAGCTCTACCGGCCCGAGGATGCCGACCAGCTGATGTTCTACAAGGAGGACAAGAAGGGACAGATCCTGCAGGAGGGCATCAACGAGGCCGGGGCGATGTCCTCGTGGCTCGCCGCCGCCACCGCCTACAGCGTGCACGGCGTGACGATGATCCCCTTCTACATCTTCTACTCGATGTTCGGTTTCCAGCGCATCGGCGACCTCGCCTGGGCGGCCGGCGACTCGCGCGCCAGGGGCTTCCTGCTGGGCGGCACCGCGGGGCGCACCACGCTCAACGGCGAAGGCCTGCAGCACGAGGATGGCCACAGCCACCTGTTCGCCGCCACCATCCCCAACTGCATCAGCTACGACCCCACCTTCGCCTACGAACTGGCGGTGATCGTGCAGGACGGCCTGCGCCGGATGTACGTCGAGCGGGAGGACGTCTTCTACTACATCACCGTGATGAACGAGAACTACGCGCACCCGGCGATGCCCGAGGGCGCGGAGGCGGGCATCCTGAAGGGGATGTACCTGCTGCGCGAGGCGCCGGTCGCGAAGAAGGAACGCGCACCGCGCGTGCAGCTGCTGGGCAGCGGCACCATCCTGCGCGAAGTCATCGCGGCCGCCGAGCTGCTCGAGCGCGACTTCGGCGTGAAGGCCGACATCTGGAGCGCCACCAGCTTCAACGAACTGCGCCGCGACGGGATCGATGTCGAGCGCTGGAACCGCCTGCACCCCCTCGAGAAGCCGCGCCGGTCGCATGTCGAGCATTGCCTCGCCGAGCGCCCCGGCCCGGTGATCGCGGCCACCGACTACATGCGCAATTACGCCGACCAGATCCGGCCCTACGTGCGGGGACGCTACACCGTGCTGGGCACCGACGGTTTCGGCCGATCGGATACCCGGCGCGCGCTGCGCAGCTTCTTCGAGGTCGACCGGCACCACGTGGCCGTCGCTGCGCTGAAGGCACTGGCCGATGAGGGTACCCTCACGGTGGAGAAGGTCGCCGAGGCCATCGAGCGCTACGGCATCGACCCCAGCAAACCCAATCCGGTCGGCGTCTGACCGCCCCGGCAGATCCCGCGGCGAATCGCTCGTCACAGGCAGGCTCACGAACATGGCGAATACGATAGAGGTCAGGGTCCCCGACATCGGTGACTTCAAGGACATCCCGGTGATCGAGATCATGGTCGCGCCCGGTGCGCGCGTCGCCGCGGAAGATCCGCTGGTGTCGCTCGAGTCGGACAAGGCCACCATGGAGGTGCCCTCGCCCGCCGCGGGCACCGTGCGTTCGATCGAGGTCAAGCTGGGCGACCGGGTCTCGGAAGGCTCGCTGGTGCTGATGCTCGAGGTCGAGGCAGACCGCGCGGCCGCCGAGCCCGCTGCCGCAGTGCCCCCCTCACCCGCTCCGGCGGCTGCCCCGACACCCGCTCCTGCACCCGCTCCGGCAGCCGTCACGGCCCCCCCGGCGCCGGCGCCTGCCGCGACTCCGGCCGCCGCGCCGGTACCGCCCTCCGGCCCGACCCCGGCGCCTTCGGGGGGAGCGGACTCGGCCGCTTCGAGCACGGTGCACGCAAGCCCCTCGGTGCGAGCCTTCGCGCGCGAACTCGGGGTCGATCTGGCGCGGGTCACGCCCTCGGGGCCGAAGTCCCGCGTGCTGCGCGAGGACGTCCAGGCCTGGGTGAAGCGCGCGCTGTCGGCGCCGCCCGTGGCCGCGCCCACCACCGGCGGCGCCTTGCCCTTCAACCTGCCCGCGCTGCCGGAGATCGACTTCTCGAAGTTCGGCCCGATCGACACCCAGCCGCTGTCACGGATCAAGAAGCTGTCCGGCCCCAACCTGCACCGCAACTGGGTCAGCATCCCCCACGTCACGCAGTTCGACGAGGCGGACATCACCGAACTCGAGTCCTTCCGCAAGGCGCAGGCCGAACCGATGCGCAAGCAGGGCGTGCGGCTCACCGTGCTCGCTTTCCTCGTGAAGGCGGTGGCCGCGTCGCTGCGTGAATTCCCCACGTTCAACGCCTCGCTGACGCCCGCGGGCGACGCGCTCGTGCTGAAGCAGTACTTCCACATCGGCGTGGCGGTCGACACGCCGGACGGCCTGGTGGTGCCCGTGATCCGCGACTGCGACCGCAAGGGCGTGGCGGACATCGCGCGCGAACTGGCCACGCTGTCGGAGGCAGCGCGCGAGCGCAAGCTGAAGGCCACCGACATGCAGGGAGGCTGCTTCTCGATCTCCAGCCTCGGGGGCATCGGCGGCACCGCGTTCACGCCGATCATCAACGCCCCCGAAGTCGCGATCCTCGGCGTGTCGCGCAGCGCGATCCGTCCGGTGCACGTGGACGGGGCGTTCGTGCCGCGCCTGATGCTGCCGCTCTCGCTCTCCTACGACCACCGGGTGATCGACGGCGCGCTGGGCGCACGCTTCATCACGCACCTGTCGGGCCTGCTCGCCGACGTGCGTCGACTGCTGCTCTGACGCCGGCGATCGCCTTGAAGCCGGTCGGCATCCTCGGCGGGACCTTCAACCCCGTCCACTACGGTCATCTGCGCATCGCGGAAGAACTGGCCGACGCGCTCGCACTCGACGAGGTCAGGTTGATGCCGGCCAACCTGCCGCCGCTGCGCGATGCGCCGGACGTACCCGGTGCGGTTCGCCTGCACATGGTGCGACTGGCCATTGCCGGCAACGCCCGGCTGCAGGCCGACGACCGCGAAGTGAGCAAGACCTCGCTCTGCTACACGGTCGACACCCTCGCCACGCTGCGCGATGAACTCGGCGCCGACTGCCCGCTGGTGCTGCTGATCGGTGCCGATGCCTTCGCACGGCTGCACCGCTGGCACCGCTGGAGCGAACTGTTCGCGCTCACGCACTTCGCCGTGGCCGAGCGCGGCGGGCATCCGTCGATCGTCGATGCCCCCCTCGACCCCCTGCTGGCCCGCGAACTGGCCGCGCGCCGGGTGGACGATCCCGCCCAGTTGCGGGCCTCGCCGGCCGGGGCGATCTACCTGGCTCCCACCAGCGTGCTGCAGATCTCCGCCACCCGCATCCGCGCACTGGTCTCGCGCGGGGCGAGCGCCCGTTACTTGCTGCCCCAGCCGGTGCTCGACTACATTCACGAGCAGGGCCTGTACGGCCCGCCTGAACAACGTCTCCGGGAGACCTCGCCAGCATGACGCAGTCCGCATGAGGATCGACGCGATGAAGCGCGCGGTGATCGCCGCGCTCGAGGACGTGAAGGCCCGCGACATCGTGGCCTTCCACGTGAACAAGATGACGACCCTCTGCGACTGGGTGGTGATCGCCTCCGGTGACTCCACTCGCCAGACACGTGCGCTGGCCGCCAGCGTCTGCGAAAAGCTCAAGGCCGCCGGGGCCACGGTGATCGGCGTCGAGGGCGAGCAGAACGGCGAGTGGATCCTCGTCGACCTGGGCAAGGTCGTGGTGCACGTGATGCAGCCCGCGGTGCGTGCCCACTACAACCTCGAGGAACTGTGGGGCCCGCAGCGGGCGGCGCCACGGCGCACACGCGCGCCGGCCGCCGGCGGCAGCGTGCCCGCCTGAGCACCGTCCGGCCCCAGGGGCGCGCGCCATGCGGTTTCGCGTGATCGCGGTCGGCGACCGCATGCCGGCGTGGATCGACGCAGGCGTCGAGGACTACCGATCCCGCCTGCCCCGCGCCTTCGCCCTGGAGGTCGTGCCCGTGCGCGCGGCGCCGCGAGGCGAAGGGCGACCGGTGGCCGCGATGCTCGCCGCCGAGGCACAGCGGCTGCGCGCCGCGACGCCCGAGGGCCATCTGGCCGTCGCCATGGACGAGCGCGGCAAGGCGCTGGGCACGCGCGCGCTCGCCGGACAGATCGAGCGCTGGCGCGAACGGGCATCCGGAGTCGCCTTCTGGATCGGCGGTCCGGACGGCCTCGATCCAGCCCTGCGCGAGGGAGCGGACTTCCAGCTGTCGCTCTCCGCCCTGACGCTGCCCCACGCGCTCGCGCGGCTGGTGCTGGTCGAGCAGATCTACCGCTGCGTGTCGCTGATCGGCCATCACCCCTATCATCGGGACTGAGCGCGCGCTTCGCCGACCGATCGCCCGGGTCCGCGGCTCGCCTCGCCTGTGCCCATGACCGTGCCAGCCTCGTCGACGCCCTACTCCTTCATCCATCTCGCCTCGCACAGCCCGCGACGGCGGGAACTCCTGCGCCAGATCGAAGTACGCTTCGAGACACTGCTGCTGCGCTCGGGCCCGGGGCGCGAGCCCGACGTGGTCGAACGGCCCGGGCCCGACGAGGCGGCCGCCGACTACGTGCTTCGCATCGCGCGCGAGAAGGCGCTGGCCGGGCGCCTG
>CAIKXV010000076.1 GCA_903831455.1 uncultured Pseudomonadota bacterium
GGTGATGCTCGTGCCCGACCGGGTCGCGATGTCCGGTTACGTGAAGGCGGAAGTGGGCCGGCTGGCCGGCTGGACGCCGCTGCGCCCGGCCGCGCCTCCCGACTCTGGCGGCTACTGAGATTCGGTCGGGTACCCGGGCTTCGTCCATGTTCCTGCTCGAGCACGACGCGAAGCAGTTGCTCGCTCGACACGGCGTTCCGGCGCCGGGCGGCGCATGGGTCGGCCCGCGAGGCGAGGGGCTGGACGCGTGCGCCGCGGACCTGTCGGGGCCGCAGGTGCTCAAGGCACAGGTGCAGGGCGGTGGGCGAGGGCGTGCCGGCGGCATCCGGAAGGTGGCGTCACCGACCGATCTGGCCGCAGCCATCGAGTCCATCGCGGGGCCGCGCGGGCGGTTGGGCGACGGTCGGCCGATCGCGGGCTTCCGGGTCGAGAGCGTGGTGGAAGGCGCGCAGGAGGCGTATCTCTCGCTTGCGGTCGACCCTGCGGCTGCCCGGATACGCGTGATGGTGTCGGCCCGAGGCGGGGTCGATATCGAACAGGTTGCCGCCGAGTGGCTGGTGCAGGAACTCGCGCCTCTCGATCCGTCGGCCGTCGCGCGCGCGGTTCGGACCGCCGTCGCCCGCCTGCCCGGCCTGGGGCACGGGCCGCACGCAGCCGCGATGCGAGAGGCGCTGGCGGCGGCGGGCGACACCCTGGCGGCTGCGTTCGTCGACCTCGAGGCGCAACTGATCGAGATCAACCCGCTGTTCGTGTTCCCCGACGGCGGCTGGCTGGCCGGTGATGCGAAGGTCGTCACCGACGACAGCGCGCTGGGGCGCCAGGGCGCCCAGCGCGCGTTGCTCGAGCGCGCGGGCGCGCGCTACGAGGACGTCGATCGCAAGTGGCGACATGGCTGCGACTACGTCGTGGTGGATCCCGACGGCGAGATCGGCCTGCTCACCACGGGCGCCGGCCTGAGCATGATGCTCATCGACGAGCTGCGCGCACGAGGCCTGAAGCCCTACAACTTCCTCGATGTGCGCACCGGGGGACTGCGGGGCGACCCCCGACGGCTGGTCGACGTGCTCCAGTGGATGACGGCCGGCTCGCGCCTGCGCGTGCTGCTGGTCAACATCTTCGCCGGCATCACCGATCTCGGCGAGTTCGCGTCATTGCTGGATCAGGCGCTCGAGGCCGTGCCTGCGCTTCGCGTGCCGGTGGTGGCGCGACTGGTCGGGCCGGGGCTGGACGCCGCGCGCGAGCAGCTGGCCGCACGCGGCATCGAGGTCGAGACCGATCTCGACCGCGCCGTCGCCCGGGTGCGCGAGCGGTTGGGCGAGCCGTGCGCATGACCGAGTCCTCCGCGGCGACCGGTATCGACGAGTCGAACGCGGCGGGGGCCCGCGGGTTCCGGCTTGCCGTCGACCGGCACACCCCGGTGATCGTGCAGGGCATCACCGGCCGGGCAGGGCGGCGTCATGCGCCGATGATGCGCGCGGCGGGCACCGCGATCGTCGGCGGCGTGAGCGCTCGCGCCGATGCCCGAGAGGTGGAGGGCATCCCGGTGTTCGCCGACTGCGCGCAGGCGGTGCAGGCGACCGGCGCGAGGGCCAGCGTGGTGCTGGTGGGGCCGGAGCAGGTGCAGGCGGCGGTGTTCGAAGCGCTGGCAGCCGGTATCGACCTCGTGGTCACGCCCACCGAGGGAGTACCCCTGCACGACGCGCTGCGCATCCGTGCCGCGGTCACGGCTGCGGGGGCGGTGTGGATCGGGGCATCCACTCCCGGCCTCGCGATTCCCGGCGAGGCGAAGCTCGGTTTCCTCCCCGACGTGTCCCTCGCGCCCGGGCCCGTGGGCATCGCGTCGAAGAGCGGAACCCTGTCCTACGAGGCGGGCTACCGCCTGGTTCAGGCCGGACTCGGCCAGTCGGCCTGGATCGGCGTGGGGGGGGACCCGGGGAAGGGCACGCGCTTCGCGGATCTTGTCCCCTGGTTTTCGCGGCACGGAACCACGGAGGCGGTGCTGCTGATCGGCGAGATCGGCGGCACCGAGGAAGAGGAGTTCGCGGCCACCGTGGCATCGGCTGCGTTCGGCAAGCCGGTGGTTGCACTGATCGCCGGGCGCACGGCTCCGGGCGGCGTCAGCATGGGGCATGCCGGAGCGATCACCTGGGGGACGCACGGAACCTGGGAGGCCAAGCGCGACGCGCTCGAGCGGGCCGGGGCGCTCGTCTGCGCCAGCCTGCCGGAGGCGGTACGGGCGATCGGTCGGGCGTTGGGTCGGCAACACGCGCCCCGAGGTTAGGCGAGGGGCGTTCCGGCGTGCGCCGGGATACCGCTCGGGCGCGAGGCCATCGAGACGGCTGCAGACGCATCGAAGGAGGGCGACGGATGGATTTCAGGCTGAATGACGAGCAGCGCGCGCTGGTCGATGCGGTCGCGCAGGTGCGTCGCGACGTGCTCGAACCCAATGCGATGAAGTGGCTGGATGGCACCTGGCCCGCGGAGAACCTCAAGGCCCTGGCCGAGATCGGCGTGATGGGCATGGCGGTGCCGGAGGCCTACGGCGGCTCCGGCATGGGCATCTTCGAGACCGCGCTCGCGCTCGAGGAGATCGGCAAGGCCTGCTACGTCACCGCGATGGCGGTGCTGGGCGAGGTGGGCACGCAGACGCGCATCATCTCCACCTACGCGCCGGAGTCGGTGAAGCGCGCGATCCTGCCGCGGGTGGCCAGCGGCGAGGCGATCCTCGCGATCTGCATGACCGAGCCCGATGCGGGCACGGACGTCGCCAACTACCGCACCAACACCCGGATCGACGGCGAGCGGGTGGTGATCAACGGCACCAAGACGCTGATCAGCCGCGCCGACATCGCGGACATGCTGGTGGTGTTCACCCGCGTCGACGGCGTCGCGGGGGGCGCCGGAATCGGTTGCGTGCTGGTGGAGAAGGGGGCCCCCGGGCTGCGCGCGGAGGCGAAGTACCACACCATGGGCGGTGAATACCTGTGCGAGGTGGTGTTCGAGGATTGCGTGCAGCCGCGCGAGAACCTGGTGATCACCGACCACGGCATCAAGCGCCTGATGAGCGCGTTCAACACCCAGCGCATCCTCAACCCGGCGATCTGCCTGGGACTCGCCGAAGGCGCGCTCGAGCACGCGGTGCGCTATCTGCGCGATCGGTCGGCCTTCGGTCGTCCGATCGGCGAATTCCAGGGCATGCGCTGGAAGATCGCGGACATGTTCGTCGACGTCGAGGCTGCGCGCAGCCTGCTGTGGCGCGCCGCGCACTCCGGGGGCGATTTTCCCGACCCTACGCTGGCGGCCGCAGCCAAGATCTACTGCAACCAGATGGGCATTCGCGTGACCAGCGAAGCGATCCAGGTGCACGGCGGATACGGCTTCACCGACGAATTCGCGGTGTCGCGGTTCTTTCGCGGCGTTCGGTACGGCAGCCTCGGTGGCGGGACCACCGAGACGCTGCGCAACCTGGTGGCCCGGCGGCTGGTCGACGAGATGGATCTCGCGACCGGCCTCGCCGGGCTGGGCATGTTCTGAGGCACGAGGCAACGGACGGAGACGGGCGATGGAACTGGGACTCGAAGGCAAGGTGGCAATCGTGACGGGGGGCAGCGAGGGCATCGGGCGCGCCACCGCGCTGCGTTTCGCGAAGGAGGGGGCCCGAGTGGCGATCTGCGCGCGCCGCGCCGAGCCGCTGGAGGCGGTGGCGCGCGAGATCCGCGACGCAGGAGGCCAGGTGCTCGCCCGCAGCGTCGACGTGATGCAGGCCGAACCGCTGCGCGCGTTCGTCGACGAGGTTGCCGCGCACTTCGGCCGCCTGGACATCCTCGTCAACAATGCCGGCACGTCGATCGCACGCCACTTCGGCGACGTGGATGACGAGACCTGGCACCTCGACATCGAACTGAAGCTGATGGGCGCCATTCGGGCGAGCCGGGCGGCGATACCCCACATGCGCCGCCAGGGCGGCGGGCGGATCCTCAACATCACCACCATCGCGGGCAAGCAGCCGCGTCCGGCCTCGACGCCGACCTCGGTCACCCGGGCAGCCGGTCTCGCGCTGACCAAGGCGATGTCGAAGGACTACGCCCGGGACAACATCCTGGTCAACACGGTGTGCATCGGACTCATCAAGAGTGGCCAGCACGAACGCCGCGCCGACGCGGCCGGCATCGCCCGGGAGTCCTACTACGCCGACCGGGCGAAGGCGGCGGGCGTGCCGCTCGGCCGCTTCGGGGAGGCGCCCGAAGCCGCCAACGTGATCGTGTTCCTGTGCTCGGAGGCGGCCAGCTACGTCACGGGCAGCAGCGTCAACCTCGATGGTGGCTCGTCGGGGGCGGTCTAGTCGGCTGGGTGTCCGGGCGGCAGCCGCAGTTGCCGCCTGGCGGATGCACTCGACCATTTGTCCGCCGCGTGGCCGTTGGAATTGCCACCGGGTGAGGATTATCGTTTAGCATCCAATGTAGCCAAGCGGGTCGGTTGATGATCAGGAAACCGCCGACGTGCACCCGGCCAGGCGCAACCGCGCAGGATCGGTGCCACCGATCGATCGAGGGTCCGGGGCTTCCGGACGGCCTCGCTCCCTGCCGAGGTCGACACCCCGTCGAACGTGAGCCTTTCGGTCCTTCGTGATGAGTGAATCGCCCCTGCCCCAGCTGTTCGACGCCGACGAGATCGATCGACGCATTCCGTTCGACCCGACCGTCGACGAGCCGCCCCGCGCAGCGCCGGTTTCGGACCCCGATCCCCGTCACGTGCTCGAGCGACAGTTCCCGCACGTCGTCGAGCGCCTGGTGTTGCTGTGGAACCGGCGCGAGTGCGGCGATTACCTCCGCTCGTTGCTGGTCACCGAGCAGGGTGAATCGCGCCGGGGCTTTCCGCTGGCCCTGATCGAAGACCTGCTGATGCTCGACGCCGTCCACGGCGCGCGGTTTCCCCCGGCGGGAGCCCGCGGAGGTTCCGCGGTTCCGCCTCGCCGTACCTGAGCGTCAGCAGCGAGCCATCAGCAGGGGTACGTACATCTCCTCGGGCGTGGTTCCGCCATGCACGCCCACCAGGCGGTGGCGGCGTTCGCCCGGAAGCCAGTCCTTGAGGGTCCAGCCTGGCGCCATCATCAGCGTCCAGTCGCCGATCCGGCTCGGGAACGAAGGATGGTCGTGCCCCCTGTCGGGCCCGAACCAGCCGTCGGCCACCAGGGCCGCGCTGGGTACCGCGCGGACGGCATCGCCGAACTCCGCGCGCAGTGCAGCCGGGAAGTCGGCGCTGCACTCGGGGCGCACATACGCGTAGGCCAGACGACGTTCGCCACACAGCGGACGCGAGAGCATCGACGCGATTGCCGGGTGGCGGTCGAGTTCGAGATTCCGATCGGCGGGCGCCTCGATGAAGCCGTGGTCCGCCGTCACCAGCACCGCGGTATCGGTCCCCTTCAGGCGCTCGAGCAGCCGACCGAAGGCCTCGTCGATGCGCCACAGTTCCGCGGCAACCTCCAGGCTGTCGGGTCCGTGGTCATGGCTCGCCGCATCGATCTCCGGATAGTAGGCGTAGACGAATCGACGGCCTTCGGCAGGGGCCCGGACCGCGTCGACGATCCGATCGAACAGCTGGTCGCGTGTCTCCCAGGGAAAACGCAGCGCGGGCCCGCTGTGGGTCAGGTTGTAGTCCGAGTCGATGATCCATCTCGGCGACACGGTCGCGCACGTCGCCGCCAGCCTTGCGGCCAGGGGCGTGGGCTCGCGAAACAGCAGCAACGGATTGACGCCAGCCTCGCGTAGCGGTCGACCTTCGCCGCGGGTTCGGCAGGGCAGGATGCTCACGACGGCCGCGATCTCGTCAAGCCACAGGTGCCAGCCGGTCAGCCCGTGCTCGCGAGGCGTGGCGCCGGTGAGGAAGGTGGTGATCGCCGTGGCCGTCGTCGAGGGGAATACCGAGGTCATCCGGCCGATGCGGTGGGCGGCCAGTCGGGTCTGCGTGCCGCGGTGCGTGAGGTGGAGGTCGCCCAGGCCGTCGAGCACCAGCAGCACGATGTTGCGCGCGTCGCGCAGCTGCCGGGGCGGGAGCAGTTCCAGCGGCGCGTGTCCGGATCGTTCAGGCTGGCGGTAGCCGAGCGCCTCGCCGATCGATGCCATCAGGTTGACGAGGCTGCCGCCGGCGTAATCCGGGCGCACGGCTGCGGCATCGGGCACGGACGGGGACCGGGGCTCGGGCGAACGGTTCAGCATCGCGCGCACTCTAGCACGGTGCCCATGCCGCCTTTCGGCGGGCCCGTCCGGGGGAGTCGGGCCGGGGGCCGGGGACGAGCCTCCGGCCCGGAGGCCATCACGATCGCCGGGCCGGTTGCTCCACCGCGCTTCGGGCGACGATCGGGATCACGCGCCCGGTCAGTCCGGCGCCCGAGGAAGGCACTCCCCCGTGCAGGCTGTCCCGAGGGGAGGCGTGGAACGACGGACAGTCGTAGATTCGGATGTCGTCGCGCGTGATCGGGTAGCCGCCGCAGGTCAGTCGGCGAAAGAACCAGTTGCCGTAGATGCCGCAGCGCGAATGGCCGTTGCCGTCGTAGGACAGGAATACGCAGCTTCGGTCGAGGCAGCAGTTCCCGCAGTGGCTGCATTCGCCGCTGATCTGCCACGCGGCATTCTCACGAGCGGTTCGCTTGCCGTACGAGCCCACGCGACGTGCGATGACGCTGGCCCTCGCCATCGAGCGCAGGGACAAGGCCATCTGGCGTGTCGTCGAGAACCACTCGCGCAGGTAGCGCGAGTCGCCGGCGATGATCGCCAGGGCGACTGGAGACAGGGGCAAGGTCAACCAGAGCACGGCCAGCAGTGTCCACTCGATTACCCTGCCCAAGACCTGCATGTGCACTTCCTCGCCGCTCGGATATCGACACCGGACGGCTGCGCTCAGCCCAGCCCGACCAGTCCGAATGGTACCGAGGCCGCCCGGGGTTCGTGATTCCGAGTGGACTGTCGTGTACGGTGTCGCACGCCTCGAGCGCTGTCACGGCGAACGAGTGTCTGCCCGGGTTGACAGCCAGATGCCGATCAGGACCAGCACGCCGCCCGCCACCTGCACCAGCGTCACCCGCTCCGACAGCACCAGCCACGCGTATCCGGCTGCAATCACCGGCTGGAGGAGGAGTCCCACCGAGGCGATGGTCGGGCGCAGGTGGGCGATCGCCCATGCGATCAGCGTCTGGCCGGCCACCTGCGACACCAGTGCGAGGCCCACGAGGATGCCCCAGCCAGCCGGGGTCGAGGGCCAGGGCGATTCGCCTGCGGCTAGGACCAGCGGCAACAGGATGGCCGCGCAGACCAGGCTGCTCCACGCCATGGCGGTGATGGCGCCCAATCGGCGACGGGCGCGGTTCATCGCCAGCTGGTACCCGGCATAGAACATCGCGGTCCCCAGGCCCAGCGCATCGCCCAGCAGCGCGAGGCCGCCGGAGGCTCCGTCGCGGCCGGGGCTCGCCAGCAGCAGGACGGTCCCCGACAGCGCGATGATCAGCGCCAGCAGGAAGCGACTGGCCGGGCGTTGTCCCAGCAGGAGCCATACCGCGAGCGTCACGAAGATCGGCGCGAAGTTGGCAAGCAGGGTGGCGTTCGCCACGGAGGTGAGCAGGATGGAGCCGTGCCACAACGCGAGGTCGCCGGCGAAGCAGGCGCCGGCTGCGATCAGCGCGGGTCGCTCCGCGGCGGTCGGCTTCGAGGAGGGGCCGCGATCCATCAGGAGCGCCGCGATCCAGAGCACGGGGAGCGCGAGCGCCACTCGCCAGAACGCGGTCGCGAGCGGCCCGACCTCGGACAGGCGTACCCAGATCGCCGAGGCGGCGATGCATGCGGCACCGGCGAACAGGGCAGCCAGCGCGGCCCGCGAGCTCACGCCGGCTTGTCGTTACGGCATTCGATCAGGTACCAGAGGCCCAGCGGCGGCATCGTCTGCACGCTCACCGGAACAAACGAGCTGCCTCGCAGCACGTCCTCGATCGACAGGTCGGTGCGCCAGCCGAGACGGCGCGTGAGCGGGCACAGCAGCCGCTGGCCGAACGCGACGAGACGATTGCGGTTCTGCAGGTGGTTGACCAGGAGCAGGCGGCCTCCCGGTCGGCAGACGCGGGCCATCTCGGCCACCACCCGGTGGCAGTCGGGCACTGCCGTGACCACGTAGGCGGCCATCAGGGCATCGAAACTGTTGTCCGGGAAGGCCATGCGCATGGCGTCCATCCGCAGCAGCCAGGTTCGCGGCCGAGGCGAGCGCCCGAGGCACGCCTGGGCCTCGCGCAGCATGCCCGCGGAGTAGTCGACGCCGACGACGTCGGCATGCTGCGGGTACATCGGCAGCGCGATGCCGGTGCCCACGCCCACCTCGAGTACCCGCTCGCCCGGCTTCGCGGCGAGCTGCGCCACGGCCCGGCGCCGCGGTTCGTCGAATACACGACCGAACAGGCGGTCGTAGATCCGGGCGTAGCCGTCGTAGATCCTGCCGAGGGTCGCGTGGTCCACGGTGCGTGGGCTCCTGGAAGCTGGAACGGCGCGCAGTATAGGGTGCGGGCGGGCGGGCGTGTGTGCGAACGGTGTCAGCCCCGCTGTACGGCGGCTCGGCCGGCCTCGACCACGAAGCTGGCGAGATCGCGCACCGGGGACTGGGGGTCCTGGATGCGTTCGACGCCGCGCATCGTCGCGAGCCAGCGGCGCGCGGAGACGTCGCAGCGAACGTATCCTCGGTACCGGCTCTCGCCGTAACGCAGGTGCGGGTTCAGTGGCAGGGCGCGCGCGACCGTCGCGGGCGATGGCCCCCGGGAACTGATCGACGTGCATACGAACTCGGTGGCGACGGATGGCGAGCGCTCGTCGTCGAAATCGGGGCGCAACTCGCCTGCATAGTGCGCGTGCACGTCCCCGGCGATGGAGACCACGTCGCGACGCCGGGCCTCCGCCAGCCGCGCGAGGAATCGTCGGCGTGCCCCGGCCAGCCCGTCCCAGCCATCGGTCCAGTGGCTATCCCCGCCCTCGGGACCCCGCTGCCGGACCTGCGCCATCATCAGCGACTGGGCGAGCACGTTCCAGCGCGTGCGGCTCGAGACCAGGCCCGCATCGAGCCATCGCTCCTGGGACTCCCCCCACATGCTGGCGGACGGGTCGTTGCGATCCATGCACTCTTCGACATGGTTGCCACCGCCGCGACGCCCCGCCCCGCAGGGTTGGTCCGTCCGATGCTGCCTGTTGTCGAGGACATGGAAGGTGGCCAGATCGCCCCAGGCGAGACGGCGGTAGAGCAGTAGGTCGGGGCCGCGGGGCAGGCTCGCCCGCCGCAGCGGCATGTGCTCGTAGTAGGCCTGGTAGGCTGCCGCCCTGCGGGCGAGGAACCACCCGCGATCGTCGCGATTCTCCGACAGGTCGGCCGCGTAGTCGTTCTCCACCTCGTGGTCGTCCCACGTGACGATCCAGGGCAGACGCTGGTGCGCGAGACGCAGCGACGCGTCCATGCGGTAGCACGCGTGCCGGTTCCGGTAGGCGGCCAGTGTCATCGGCTCGCGGGGGGACTCGTGCCGGCGCGCCGCGTCGCCGAGGGTCGATCCCTCGTAGATGTAGTCGCCGAGATGGATCACCAGTGAAAGGTTGTCCTCGGCCAGGTGGCGGAAGGCGGCCCATTGGCCGTGTTCGTAGTTCTGGCAGGACACGAAGGCGAAGGCCAGCGAAGGCGCAGGCGAGTCGAAGGCGGGTGCGGTTCGCGTCCTGCCGATCGCGCTGCGGGTGCCGCCCGCCTCGAATCGATACCAGTACCACCGGTCGGCCTCGAGGCCTTCGACCTCGACGTGGACACTGTGGGCGAGGGCGGGGTCCGCCCACGCGCGGCCGCGCCGAACGATGCTGCGCATGCTCTCGTCGGTCGCGATCTCCCAGTCGACCGGCACCCTGGCGGTCGGCATGCCGCCGCCCTCGAGCGGGCGCGGTGCGAGCCGTGTCCACAGCACGAAACCGTCTGGCGAAGGATCCCCGGAGGCCACGCCGAGGGTGAACGGGTCGTCGGAGGCCTGCCATGCCGGCTGCGCGCTCGCGCGGGATGCGGCCGCGAGCGGGCAGGAGGCGGCGAGCGCAGCGAGCACGCGTCGTCGCGTGAGTGGGTCGACAGGTCGGAGGGCGCTTCTCATCGGCGGGATTCCTCGGGCAGGTGCAGCAGGAGCGCGGCGGGCGGCCGCACGGGGGCGACGGGCGGGGAGGGGTCGTGCGCCTGCCGGCAGCGAGACCGAACCCGACAGCGACGCGCACGCCAACGCCAGCGCCGCCAACGGCCCCGGAACCCGTCATTCCGACTGCGACCGCCAGCGGCGCGTCGACGGGAACCCGATGACCGATGACCGATGACCGATGATGCGCCGGGTCGCCGGCACGCATCGCAGGATGCGCGCGTATCATGGGGATCCTAACGTCACTGCCTGAATCCACGATGACGATCGATTGGGCAAACTTCACCCCGGGTGGCGCACTGATCGGCGGGCTGCTGATCGGTTTCGCCGCCGCCTTTCTGGTGATCACGCTGGGGCGCGTGGCAGGAATCAGCGGGATCGTCGGCGCGCTGCTGCCCGGTGGCGGCGCCCGGTCAGGCGATCGTGGCTGGCGGGTAGCCTTCGTGCTGGGCCTGCTCGCCGCGCCGGGGCTCGCGGCCCTCTCGGGCATCGCAGTGCCTGTCCCGGTCGCGCCGGTGGACTGGCCGTGGCTGATCGCAGCCGGCTTGCTGGTCGGCGTGGGGACGCGCGTGGGCTCAGGGTGCACCAGCGGCCACGGCGTCTGCGGGTTGTCGCGCGGATCCGTCCGCTCGCTTGCGGCGACGCTCACCTTCATGGGTACCGGCATCGTCACGGTGTGGATCCTGGAGCACGGCCTGCGGGTGATGCCATGAGGTCGCTCGCCGCATTCTTCGCCGGCCTCACCCTGGGCGTCGGCCTGATCGTCTCCGGCATGATCAGCCCGGCGAAGGTCATCGGTTTCCTCGATCTCGCTGGCCTCTGGGACCCCAGCCTGGGCTTCGTGATGGGCGGCGCCCTGCTGGTCTCGGCCGCCGGCTTCGCGTGGGCGCAACGCAGGGGTCGTTCGGCGCTTGGCGACGAACCCCTCGTCCTGCCGGCGAGATCGCCGGTCGATCGCCGGTTGCTGGTCGGGGCGGCACTGTTCGGCGTGGGCTGGGGGATCGGCGGGTTCTGCCCCGGGCCCGGCCTCGTGGGCGTGGCCATCCTCTCGGCCGACGCGATCGTGTTCACCCTGGCGATGCTGGTCGGCATGGCCCTGGCCCATCGGGGCCTGGGGCGCGAGCCGTCCGTTCGGGGCGATCGCGACGCATGAGCGGTCCGCTGGCGGGGGTCGAGGTCGTTGACCTGACCACCATCGTGATGGGGCCGTATGCTTCGCAGATGCTGGCCGACCTCGGCGCGCGGGTCACCAAGGTCGAGGCGCCCGGCGGCGACGCGATGCGGCACGTGGGGCCCAAGCGAAGCGCGGGCATGGGGCCCAATTTCCTGCAACTGAACCGCGGCAAGCGCAGCGAGGAACTCGACCTCAAGTCGGCATCGGGTCTTTCCCGGATGCACGAACTGCTCGCCCGCGCCGATGTCTTCCTGCACAGCCTGAGGCCGCATACGCTTGCAGGACTCGGCCTCGACTATGCGCGCGTGAGGTCGGTGAATCCGCGCATCATCCACTGCGGCTGCTTCGGCTACGGGCAGGGCGGGCCCTACGAGGCCCAGCCTGCCTA
>CAIKXV010000077.1 GCA_903831455.1 uncultured Pseudomonadota bacterium
GCGCCCTCGTTGCCCATCGCGCGGAACACCTCGCGCGCGCGCTCGGCGTCCAGGTTGCGAATCGCCTCGGGTTCGGGCGCCAGCTCCGAGATGCGGAACACCGTGCCGCCGGGCAGCGGGTGGATCTGCTTCGGCCCGCCGGTCGGATCCTCCATCGCTGCGCGAAGCACCACCGGGGTGGAGGCCGTCTTCCACAGGTCGGTGGATACGTGGCCGGGGCGCAGGGGATTGGTGCGCACGGCTGGCGCCGGTTCGTCGGCGAGCACCACCGCGCGTCCGTTCGCATCGTGGCCGGTGATCACCCGCCGGATGCGACGACCCGGTTGGGCGGCGGGAGTGGGCGATCGGGGCGGGACGGTATCGGACACGGCAAGACCTCGCTGGGACGGGTGCAACGGGCAGGGGGACCGTTGCGGGATGATGTACGGGCTGCAGGCGATGCGGAGGATGCGCGCACTGCAGGCTTCCTGATCGACACGGCAGGCGCCGGAGGGTCGGAAGGCGTGCGGGAGTCGGAAGGCGCGCGGGAGGCGGAGGGCGCGGAAGAAGCGGAAGAAGCGGAAGAAGCGGAGGAAGCGGAGGAGGCGGAGGAAGCGGAAGAAGCAGAAGAAGCGGAAGAAGCGGAAGAGGCGGAAGAGGCGGAAGAAGCGGAAGAAGCGGAAGAAGCGGAGGAAGCGGGGGCGGCGGGGGCGGCGGGAGGGACGGGTGCGAGCGCCCGCATGCGGGCGGCGGCGTCGCGCGCCCCGGGCCGAGGACGCGGGGCGCCGTCTACTCGGGCTGGAAGCCCGCCTGCTTCACCATGTCGGCGAAGCGCGCGAGCGAGCCCTCGAAGAAGCGACGGAACTGCTCGGGCGTGCTGCCCTCGGGTTCGACGTTGAGTGCGCGCAGCCGCTCGAGCGTGGCCGGTTCGCGGATCACCTGCGCGACCTCCTGCTGCAGGCGGGTGACGAGCGCCAAGGGCGTGCGCGCAGGATAGAACAGCCCGTACCAGCTCATCGCATCGAGTTCCATGCCGGGGACACCGACCTCGGCGAGCGTCGGCAGTTCCGGCAGGAAGGGCGCACGCTTCGATCCGGTGTAGGCGAGCGCGCGCAGCCGGCCGCCCGCGATGTGCTGCAGCGACAGCGGGGGCGTGATGAACATCATCTGGATTTCGCCGGAGATCACCGCGGCGATCGCGGGGCCCGAGCCCTTGTAGGGCGTGTGCACCACGTCGATGCCGGTGCGGCGGGCGAACATCGCGCCCGCGAGCTGGATCGGGCTGCCCGGCCCCGGCGAGCCGAACGCATACTGGTTGCCCGGGCGTTTCGCGAGCGCGACGAACTCGGCGACCGTCTTCGCGGGCAGGTTCGGATGGACCACGAGGATGTAGCCCTCGCCCGAACCCACGTTGGTCACCGGGATGAAGTCGCGCCGCACGTCGAAGGGCAGCTTGCGCTGCGTGCTCGGGTTGACCGCGAAGGAGGCCGAAGTCAGCAGCACGGTATGGCCGTCGGACGGTGCGCGCGCGACGAGTTCCGCGCCGATGTTGCCGTTGGCACCGGGCCGGTTGTCGACCACGAAGGGCTGTCCGAGGCGAGCGCCCAGCGGTTGCGCGACGATGCGAGCGACCGAGTCGGGGGCGCCCGGTCCGAAGCCCACGACCATCCTGACCGGTCTCGACGGCCAGGTACTGTTCGTCGACTGCGCCGCGCCGGACAGCGGTATTGCCGCGCAGGCGAGGCCCAGCAGCGTGGCCAGGGGCACGGCATGCATGCGGCCCACGGCGGATGGGCGATGCCTGTCGGCGGTCGGGCGTGCTGGGGTCGGGTTCATCCGGATCGTCCTCGTGGGTATGTCGTGGGTCGCAGGGTACCGTTCCCGGACGCGGGTTGCCGGGCCCGGGGGCACGCTGCGACCGTCGCGACCGAACGCGGCGCACCGGTCGGGCCCGGTCGGCGACGCGGACCGGTGCGACCGAAC
>CAIKXV010000078.1 GCA_903831455.1 uncultured Pseudomonadota bacterium
CCGGGGCGGCAGGTGGTGGCGCTGGTCGGGGACGGTTGCGTACTGATGACCGGCAACGAACTGGCCACGGCGGTCCAGCACGGCGCGGCGCCCAGGCTGTTCATTGCCGACAATGGGTCCTACGGCACCATCCGCCTGCACCAGGAGAAGCGATTCCCCGGGCGGGTCGCGGGTACGCGGCTCGCCAACCCCGACTTCGCGCGATGGGGCGAATCCTTCGGTGCCACGGCATGGCGCATCGACCGCGCCGAGGAGGTCGATGCGACGGTGGCCGCTGCCCTGGGCTGCCCCGGACCTGCGGTGGTCCATGTACGCACCAGCCTGCGCCGACTCTCGGCCTTCTACACGATGACCCCGGAGGCCGCCCGATGAGCAGCGCAGCCCCACGCCCCGTCCCGGCGCAGCCGCGGCTCGCGGCCACGCTCGTGCTGTTGCGCGATCGTGCCGTCGCCGAGGGCGGCGGCATCGAGGTGCTGCTCCTGCAGCGCAGTCCGCACCTGGATTTCATGGCGGGCGCCTTCGTGTTCCCGGGAGGCGCAGTCGACGCCTCCGACGCCTCGCCCGAGGTCGCCGCGCTGTGCGCGGGGCTGGACGATGCGGCCGCGAGCGCGCGCATGGGCCTGCCGCAGGGCGGACTGGCCTACTACGTGGCCGCGCTGCGCGAGACGTTCGAGGAGGCCGGGCTGCTGCTCGCCTACGAGCCGGCCGGACATCTGCTCGACCTGCAGCCCCCGGCCGAGGCCGAGCGCTTCGCGCTGCACCGGCGCCGCGTGCATGCGGGCGAGCGTCAGCTCGCCCAGGTCTGCGCGGCGGAGAACCTGCGCCTGGCCACCGACCGGATGGCCTATCTCAGCCACTGGATCACTCCGGTGTCCGAGCGCAAGCGCTACGACACCCGCTTCTTCGTGGCCGCGGTGCCGGAGAACCAGTCGAGCCTGCACGACGAGGTCGAGAGCGTGAGCCAGCTGTGGATCTCGCCGGCCGAGGCGCTCGCGATGCAGGCGCGAGGCCGGCTGCTGCTGCGCTTCCCGACCATCAAGACGCTGGAGCAGATGGCCACCTACGACAGCACCGAGGCGGCGCTGGCAGGCGTGCGCGAGAACGGCGACCTGCGCCCGCGCCTTCCGTGGGTGGCGCGTCGGCGAGGGCGCGTGGTGCGCATCCTTCCCGGGGAGCCCGGCTACGAGGAGGCGCAGCGCATCAACCCCTCGGGCTCGGAGCTGGTGGTGAGCGAGACGACGCCGGGCGCGGTGACCGAACTGTCCGCGCGCGTGCGGCGGGTGGTCGCACCCAACCCGGGCATGATGACCGGACCGGGCACCAGCAGCTACGTGATCGGCGACCCGGAGCACGGTGAGCTGGCGCTGATCGATCCCGGGCCCGACATCGAGGCACATCGCGAGCGGCTGCTCGATCTCGTCGGCCAGCGGCTGCGCTGGATCCTCTGCACCCACACCCATCTCGATCACTCGCCCGGCGCGGCTGCCCTGGCGGCGGCCACCGGGGCGGAGGTGGTGGGGATGCCTGCTCCGCCGCACGCCAACCAGGACACCACGTTCGCGCCGCATCGCGTCTGCGCGGATGGCGAGCGCTACACGGCGGGCGGCTGCACGCTGCGCGCGCTGCATACCCCCGGCCATGCCTCCAACCACGTGTGCTGGCTGCTGGAAGAGGAGCGGCTGCTCTTCACCGGCGACCACATCATGCAGGGCTCGACGGTGGTGATTTCGCCGCCCGATGGCGACATGAGCGCCTATCTCGACTCCCTGGAGCGGCTGCTCGACGAATCGATCGAGGCGATGGCGCCGGGGCATGGCTACCTGATCACGCGTGCGCACGAGGCGGTACGCGCGCTCGTCGCCCACCGCCTGCGGCGCGAGGACAAGGTCGTTGCCGCGCTGGCCGCGAGCGGATCGTCCGGCGCGACGCTCGACCAGCTGGTGCCGCAGGTCTACGCGGACACCGCGGCCGCGCTGCACCCGGTGGCGCGCCGGTCGTTGCATGCGCACCTGATCCGCCTTGCCGGGCTGGGACGCGCGATGCAGGCCGGCGAGCGCTGGGTCGCCGCGCGCTGAGGGGGCAGGTGGGGAAGCCTCCCGGCGGAGTCGCGGGCCCCGGGCCCGCGGCCCCGCCGGCCTGCGGTCGCGCGGCCCCGCAACCGGTCAGTCGGCGACCACCTTCGCCGCGCGCACGATCTCGCCCCACTTGCGGTTCTCGCGCTGGATGAAGGCGAGATACTCCTTCGGGCCCATCACCATCGGCAACCCGCCCACGGTGGCGAAGCGGTCGCGCACATCGGGGCTGGTGATCACCCGGGCCGCCAGTTTCGAGAGCTGATCGACGATCGGCGCGGGGACGCCGCGCGGGGCGGACAGGCCGTACCACACCCCGTCCTCCAGCCCCGGGAAGCCGGCCTCGGCGATCGTGGGCACGTCGGGGAACACGTCGAAGCGCTTGTCGGCCATCGCCGCGAGCGGGCGCAGTCGCCCCGACTTGATCTGGTTGATGAGCGAGGGCAGCCCGTCCATCATCATGTGCACCGCGCCGGAGGCGAGGTCGACCACCGCGGGTCCGCTGCCCTTGTAGGGCACGTGGGTGAGGTTGGCGCCGGTGCGGATCTTGAACTGCTCGCCGAAGAGCTGCGGCGCGCTGCCGTTGCCCGACGAGCTGAACATGTACTTGCCCGGATTCGCGCGGGTGAGCGCGATGAACTCCTTCACCGTCTTCGCCGGCACCTCGGCGTTGATCGCCATCATCGCCGGCAGCAGCGAGATGCCGGCGATGTGGCTGAAGTCGCCGATCGGGTCGTAGGGCAGCTTGCGGTAGAGCACCGGGGCGGCGCCGTGCGTGGTGCTGGAGCTCAGCATGAGCGTGTGGCCGTCTCCGGTGGCCTTGGCCACGTACTCGGAGGCGACGATGCCTCCGGCGCCCACGCGGGCCTCGACCAGCACGTTCTGGCCGACGAACTCGGCCATCTTGGCGGCGACCACCCGCGCGGTGAAGTCGCCGGCACCACCGGGGGGTACCGAGATCACCAGCCGCATCGGGCGCGCCGGGAAGCCTTGCGCGTGCACGGCGTCGGCGAGCGGCAAGAGACCGGCCGCCGCGAGCGGGGCGAGGAGCGCGAGCCTGCGCGCGCGCGATGCGGGGGCCGCGGCGTGCGGCGGACGGGCGGGGGTCATGGCGTGGGCTCCGGATAGCGCTTGCGCAGTTCGTCCACCGAATCGCGCACGGTATAGACGTCGAGGATCTCGGTTTCCTCGCCGAGGATCTCGAACATGTGGACCTGGTTGCCCGGAATGTGCACGATGGCGCCCGCCATCGCCACCTGCACGCGTTCGCCCATGTGCACCCGCACGCCGCCGCGCAGGATCATCGACACCTGCTCGGACGGGTGGTAGTGCGGCTTGCCGCGGGAGTTCGCGGCGACGACCACCCGCGTGAGCACCACGCCCTCGCCCACCCACGTCTGGCGCTGCGTGCCCGAGTGCGTGGTGAGTTGCGGGTCGGAGACGGTCTCGAGCGGGATGGCCTTCCAGTCGGTGACCGGCTGCGCGCGGCCGATCTGGCTGGCCACCCACGCGTAGTAATCCTGCGGCGGGGTCGTGCTCATCGGGAGGTCCTCAGTGCGGGGTGGGTCCGGGCGTCGGGCAGGCGGTCTCCAGCGCAGCGACGCGCGCCGGGGAGACCGCGTGATGGGCGGGTTCGTCGGAACGTGCGCGATCGCGCGGCAGCCGGCGCACCATCGCCTCGAAGGCGGGCCATGCGGCGCACAGCTCGTCCATCAACGCGGGCGGCAGATCGAGCCCGGCGGCCTGCGCCATGCGGATGATCTCCTCGCGCGTGGAGGCGGGCCGCGTGGCGAGCGTGGCCGTGCCGGCCCCGGGCTGCACGAACGAGAGTGGCTGCCCCGAGGCCGGGTGCGAGACGGCGGCCGGCGGCCCGGCCGGCGCGACGGCCGTGAGCGGCTGCTGCAGCAGGCCCTCGGCGGGCGGCGTGCGCCGATGCCAGTCGGTGGCGAGCTGGTAGGCGTGCGCCGCCTGCAGCAGCACGGGCTCGTCGAACGGGGCCGCGGCCAGTTGCAGGCCCAGCGGCAGCCCGTCGCGGCTGAAACCGCAGGGCAGGCTGATGGCCGGACCGCCGCCGACGTTGAACGGGGTGGTGATGTTCGGCGGCCGCAGGAATCGATCGTTCACGTCCGGGCGTGCGGGCTCGGCCGGTGTCATCCACGCGGGCGAGGCGATCAGGTCGAACCGAGCGAAGGCGCGGGACAGTTCGCGCGAGAGCCAGAGGCGCTGGCGCAGGGCCTGGAAGTAATCCTCGGCGCGGATCAGCCCGCCGGCGATGACCTTGTTGCGGAACATGAGGCCGAGGTCCTGCGGACGGGTGCGGAACGCGTGCTCGTAGGCGCTGAACATCTCGGTGATCGAGATCGTGGTCTTGCAGTCCTGGTAGACGAGAAGGTCGGAGAGCCTGATCTCCTCGACGCGCGCGCCGGCGTCCTCGAGCGCCCGCATCGCAGCCTCCATGGCGGGCGGGATGTCCGGATGGCAGCTCGCGTCGCCCTCGTACCAGTGGCGCACCCAGCCCACGCGCAGCCCGGCGAGGTCGCGCCCGAGCCGCGCGCTGAAGTCGGGCACCGGCACCTCGGCGCTGGACGGATCGGCCTCGTCCGTGCCCGCGATCGCCTGCAGCAGCAGGGCGACGTCCTCGACGGTGCGTGCCATCGGCCCGCAGCAGTCGAAGGTGTAGGTGTTGGGCAGCACGCCGCGGCGGCTGACCCGGCCATAGGTGGGCTTGAGCCCGACGATGCCGCAGACCGAGGCGGGCATGCGGATCGAGCCGCCGGTGTCGGTGCCGATGGCTGCCGGCAGCAGCCCTGCGGCGAGCGCGGCCCCCGCCCCGCTGCTGGTGCTGCCCGGGAGATAGCCGGTCTTCCACGGATTCATCGCCGGTGGCCAGGGCAGGTCCCATGACGGGCCGCCATGCGCGAACTCGTAGGTGGTGAGCTTGCCCAGCAGGGTGCCGCCGGCGGCCTTGAGTCGCGCCTCGACGGCGGCGTCGGCGGCGGGCACGTGGTGCTCCAGCAGGCGTGACTGGCCGGTGGTGCGGATGCCCGCCGTTTCGATGACATCCTTGAGGCCGTAGGGTACGCCGGCCAGCGGCGGGGCGTCGCCGCGCCGCCACTGGGCCTCGGCGATGCGGGCGCGCTCCAGCGCGACCTCGGGGGTCAGCGTCACGAAGCAGTGCAGCGCGTCCTGGTGGGCGTCGATGCGATCGAGCAGGTCGCGGGTGACTTCGACCGGCGACAGGTCCCCGCTGCGGTAGAGCCGCAGCAGCGCGGCGACCGAGCCGTAGAGCGGCGCGCGCCCGCAGCCGGTCGCCGTGCGGCTCACTTCAGGACTCCGTCGAAGGCGAGCTTGCGATGGGCGAACTTCCAGCGGCCGTTTTCCCGGCGGAGGGTGTCGGTGTAGACGCCCGCGTGCGTCACGTGGGGGAGGCTGCCCGGCTCGCCGTTGTAGCCGAACAGGTAGCAGCGGCCGCGGATGGTGTGCTCGTCGATTCGCTCGAGGTGGATGCTGCCGTTCCAGTGGCGCCGGTACAGGTGCGAACGGCCGGCGTAGTCGCGACGCTTGTAGGCGATCAGCGCCTCGCGGCCGATCACGTCGTAGGTGCCGTGCTGCTCGCCGTCGACCGTGAAGCAGTGGGCGTACCACTCGGCATCGCCCGAATCGCTGGCGAGGTTGTAGGCCGAGTAGAGGTTGAGGATCTCGACGTAGTCCTGCGCGTCGATGCCGAAGGGTGTGGCGAAGGCATCGGCGCCGGAGGACGGGTTGCTCGGGGGAGGGTTCATCGGTGACCTGCGGAGGGGGGAAGGGAGGAGGTGGAGTCGACCGGCGCGGCCCCGGGAAAGATGTCGGCGGGGCCGACTTCCATCACCACGCCATCCGGGCCGCGGAACTTCACGGGCATCACCCCGGGCTGGCTGAGGATCGTGTAGCCGCCTTCGGCCAGTCGGCGCGACACGGCATCGGTGTCCTCGACCGCGATGCCGAAGTGGTGGATGCAGGGACCGGGCCCGGCCCAGTCGGCCTCCACCGTGTCCTCGGAGGCGTACTGGATCAGCGCGAGGTCGAGCCGGCCATCGGTCATGTGGCAGGAGGTGTGCCCCCGCTTGGTGCTGGTCGAGGTGCGGGTGAAGCCGAACACCGTCTCGTAGAACGCGGCGGCCTTCTCGATGTCGGTGACCTTGACGGCCAGGTGCACGATGCTGGGCATGGAAGAGGCTCTCCGGTGCGGGTGATTCAGGCCTTGAACACGTTGGCCGGATCGGCCAGCGACTTGAACTCGATGCCGTTGCCCGACGGGTCGAGCGCGAACATCGTGCGCTGCTCGCGCACGGTACCTGCGTGGCGCGTCTCCGGGGCGATGACCCAGGTGACGCCTGCTGCCGAGAGACGGGCGGCGATCGCCTCGAACCGGTCGCTGCCCACCAGCACGCCGAAATGGCGCAGCGGATAGCGCTCCGGGCCGACGCCCACGCTGCGGTGCGAACACTCCTCGGGCGAGACCTGGGCCACGATGTGGTGGCCGAAAAAGTCGAAGTCGACGCGATCGGACTCGGTGCGTCCCTGCCGGCACCCGAGCAGTCCGCCGTAGAAGGCGATCGTCGACTCGAGGTCGCGCACCGGGAAGGAGCAGTGGAAGATCGTCGGGCTCATCGCCATCCCCCCTGTTCGCACGACAGGCTATTCACGGACCACGTTGGCGCCCTTGAGCACGCGGCCCCACTTCTCGAACTCGGCGCGGATGAACTTCGCGAAGGCGTCGGGGCTGCTCGGGGCAGGCTCGATGCCCTGCTCGACGAACGTCCGGTTGATCTCCGCGCTGGACAGGATGCGGACCAGGTCGCGGTTGAGTCGTTCGACCACCGGGCGCGGCATGCCCGCCGGTCCCGCCATGCCGTACCAGTTGTTGACGTCGAAGCCGGGCACGCCGGATTCCGCGATCGTCGGCAGGTCGGGCACGATCGTGGAGCGCTTCGCGGTGGTGACGGCGAGCGCGCGGATGCGTCCGGTCTTGAGGTGGGGCAGCGCGGTGGAGGGCGAGGCGAAGATCATCGTGATGCGACCGCCGAGCAGGTCGATCATGGCCGGCCCGCCGCCCTTGTAGGGCACGTGGATCAGCGGTACGCGAGCGAGGCTGGCCATCAACTCGCCTGCCAGGTGCCCCGCGTTGCCCGTTCCGGAAGATCCGTAGGTGAGTCCCTGCTGGCTGCCTGCCAGTCGGATCAGTTCCTTCACCGAGGTCGCGGCCACGCCCGGATGCACGACCAGGATGTTGGTGGCATCCGCGATGCCCGTGATGGGCGTGATGTCGCGCAACGGGTGGTAGCCGATGTCCTTGTAGAGGAAGAAGTTGACGGCGAAGTTGCCGATTGCGCCCAGGCAGATGGTGTGTCCGTCGGGCTGGCTCTTGACCAGCACCTGCCCGGCCACGCTGCCGGCTGCACCGGGTCGGTTGTCGACGAGGACCGGTTGGCCGAGCGCCCCGGCCAGCGCCTCGGAGATCGCGCGTGCGGATACGTCGAGTCCGCCGCCGGGCGCGGACCCGACCAGGATGCGGACCGGGCGCGAGGGAAAGCCCGATTGCGCGACGGCGCTGACCGCGACGGACGCGAGCGCGACCGCGGTGGCCGCACGGGCCACGCGATGGCGGCTGGCAGGGGCTCGCTTCGGGGACAGGTGCGTCATGGCGATCTCCGTGGGGGTCATGCCGGCTGCAACAGCCTGCGCAGGCTGCGGATGTCGTCCACCTCGTCGAGCGACCAGACCCGGTCGAGCAGGGCGCGCGCGCGGCGCGTGCCCAGCACCGGGGCCATCAGCGGCAGGCACTTCGCATCGACCTCCTCGCGGGTCATCGGGTTCTGCCAGGTGCCGCGGACTTTCTCGGTGTGATGGCGCAGACGCCGACCATCGGCGAGTTCGACGGCCACGATCGCCTGGCGCCCGCCGGCCCGCGACAACTCGGCGCTGCCCTCGAACGCGATGCGCTGGCGCAGCGCGAGGACGGCGGGATCGTGCATGCGCGCCTCGTCGTGCGAACTTGCGAAGCTGAGGCCACCGTCGAGCAGCATGACGGCGAGCAGGTGCTGCATGCAGATGTCGGGCATGTCGCGGTTGTCGACGATCTCCGACTCGGTGTCCTGTACCTGCACGTGCAGGCGCCGCACCTGCGGGGCGGTGATGCCGTGCTCGCGGATCAGGGCGAGCAGCGAGTCGAGCGCGGCCTGGATCGGCGAGCCTACCGACCAGTTCTTGATGTTCGAGCGCATGATCTCCCAGGTGCGGCCGAGCTCGCGGGTGACGTGCGAGGTGTCGGTGTGCCGGTCGTAGGCGAGCCAGAAGTTGCGGCTGCCGCTGAAGCAGTCGTCCACGCCGGTGAAGCCGGCGGCGACCATGCTTGCCGCGGACACCGCGTTGCGCGCCGGCATGCCGGCGAAGTCGAAGGCCTTCTCGATGTGATCCGGGTCGCGGATCCAGCACGAGATGCCCGAGGCCTGCTGCGCGGTGTAGGAGATCAGCCAGCGCATGCGTTGCGCATCGAACCGATGCAGCGCGCCGGCCGCGGCGGCGGCGCCGAACAGCCCGCCGAAGGCGTGCGAGCCATGGCCCGACAGCAGGAAGCGGATGCCGCCCAGCGCCATCGCGATGCGAGCGCCGATGTCGTAGCCCAGCGCCACCGCGCGCAGCAGTTCGGCGCCGCTGCGGCGCTCGAGCTCCGCGATCGCCCATGCCGCGGGGATGATGGTGCAGCCGGGATGGAACAGGCCGCCCTGGTGCGAGTCGTCGGTCTCGTCGGCGTGCGCGCTCATGCCGTTGGCGAAGGCGGCGAGCGTGGCCGAGGTCACGTGATCGGTCCCCATCACGCAGGCCTGGGCGACGCCGCCCTGGGTGGCGGTCCAGGCGATGCCGTGCTCGCCGGGGGGAAGGCGCGAGCCGGAGACGATGGCCGCGAGCGAGTCGGCGATGTGGTGGCGGGTCTTCTCGGCCACCCGCGCGGGCAGTGGCCGGTCGATCGCACGGGCCATGTAGGCCGACAGCGTCTTCATCATCGGCGACAGCGCAGCGGGCTTCGCGTGGGAGGGCGCAGCCGCGGCGCGGCGCACGATCTTGCGGGACGGGCTTCGGGTGGGCATGGCAGGGGGATGGTGGTCAGCGCGACTGGCCGGCGCCGCCGTCGATGGTGATCATGGTGCCGGAGACGTAGGAGGCGCGCTCGGAGGCGAGGAACACCGCCATGTCGGCGATCTCGTCGACCCGGGCGAGCCGGCCCAGCGGGAAACCGGTGGTGAGTTCGCGCCAGCGCGACTCGTCGCCCAGCGCGTCCTTCGCGCGGGCCTTCCAGCGCACCACCTGGCGCTGCGTCTCCGTCGCGCCGGGGTTGATCGCGACGACCCGCACGCCCTCGTGCAGGCTGCCGGTGCCCAGGCTCTGCGTGAAGCCCAGCAGCGCGGCGTTGCCGGAGTTTCCCGCGACGTTGCGGCTGGTCGGATGGAAGGGCGAATTGCCGACGATGTTGACGATCACGCCGCTGCGCCGCTGCGCCATGCCGCGATAGACCTCCCGGCTGAGGTTGATGTAGCCGAAGATCTTCAGGTCCCAGACCTCCCGCCAGCGCGCCTCGTCGATCTCGGTGATCGTGCCCTGGGGTACGGCCCCGGCGTTGTTGACCAGGATATCGACTTCGCCGCTGGCCTGCGCAAGGGCGGCTGCCGCCCCCGGGGCGGCGAGGTCGCAGGCGTGGGTGCGCACCGAGGCGGCACCCACCGCCTGCAGGGCGGCGGCCGCCTCGGCGAGCGCGGCGGCGTTGCGCGCGCTGATCACCAGATGGCAGCCCTCGGCCGCGAAGCCCTCGGCGATGCCGCGGCCGATGCCCTGCGAGGCACCGGTGACCAGTACGCGTTTTCCTGCAAGTCTCAGATCCAAGTCAGTCTCCGTTCGGGGAGGGTTTCGGGCCGTTCGCGCACGCGGGCGTCGCGAGCGGCATCAGGATGAGGGGCGGGTGGCATCGCGCAGCACCCCGCTGGCGAACAGCGAGTCGATGCGCGCGTCGTCCCAGCCCAGGACCTCGGCGATCACCTGCGCACCGTCCTCGCCCAGGGCCGGCGGGTAGCGGTGCGAGGCCTGCGCCTCGTCGGCGAAGCGGATCGGGTTGCCCGCCACGCGGATGTCATGGCCGCGCGCGTCGGCGAGCGGCAGGACCATCTGCCGGTGCAAGACCTGCGGGTCGGACAGCGCGCGGTCGAGGGTGTTCACGCTGCCCACCGGGATGCCGCGGGCGCGGAAGCGGTCGACCCAGTGCTGCGCATCGTGCGAACGGAAGGCGCGGTCGAGTTCCGGCAGCAGCGTGTCGCGGTTGGCGTGGCGGTCGGCATTGCTGCGGTAGCGCGGGTCGGCCAGCAGGTGGGCCACGCCCAGTTCGGCGGCCATGTCTTCCCACATGCGGTCGGTGTTCGCGCACACCACCACGTTCACGCCGTCGCCGGCGATGAACGTGCGATAGGTGGCGAAGGAATCGTGCTCGCGCCCCTGGGGGCCGGGCACCACGCCGGCGATCAGGTGGTAGGCGGCCTGGTAGCTCAGCATCGAGACCTGGCAGTCGAGCATGGCCACGTCGATCAGGCGGCCACGTCCGGTGCGTGCGCGCTCGAGCAGCGCGGACTGGATCGCGATCACCGAGAACATGCCGGCGGCGAGGTCGCCCAGCGGGATGCCGGAGCGCACCGGCAGGCCGTCGCGCTCGCCGGTCATGCTCATGCCGCCGGAGAGGGCCTGGACGATCATGTCGTAGGCGGGCAGCTCGCGGTACGGGCCGTCCTGCCCGAAGCCCGAGAGGCTGCACCAGACCAGTCCGGGATGCTCGGCCTGCAGCGCCGCGGGATCCAGCCCCAGCTTGGCGGCGACCCCGGGCCGGAAGTTCTCGATCAGCGCATCGCTGCGCAGCGCGAGCGCGCGCACCAGTTCGCGGCCCGCGGGCTGCTTCATGTCGACCGCGAGGCTGCGCTTGTTGCGGTTCACGCTGAGGTAGTACGCGCTGTCCTCCCCGACGAAGTAGGGCGGGATGCTGCGCGACGCATCGCCGGAGTGGGGCTCGACCTTGATCACCTCCGCGCCCAGGTCGCCGAGGATCTGGGTGGCGTACGGCCCCGACAGGAACTGGGTCAGGTCGAGGATGCGCAGGCCGCCGAGGGGGCCGGGGCGTGTACCGGTGGGCGTGGTGGGAGCGGGGGAACTCATCGGATGGCGGTCCTGGAGGTACGGCTCGCGCGGGCGGTGGGCATCGCGCAGGTACGAGCGCCCAGCGCCGTGGACAGGCGCGCGGCGAGATCGCGTACCCGGCGGGCGAGTGCGGGTTCGCTGGAGCTGCGGAACCGCTGCTCCGGAACGGTATAGCCGAGCGAGCCCACCACCTGGCCGTCGGCGCCGAACACGGGCGCGAAGAGGCCGACCGCGCCCGGGATGCGCTGGCCGCGCGACAGTGCGTAGCCGCGCTCGCGGATGGCGGCGAGATCCTGGAGCAGCGCACGGCGCGCGGGCAGCGAGCGCAGGGTTGCCTCGCGCGCGAGCGAGGCCGCGCGCGCGGCCTCGTCGAGCCAGGCGAGGATGGAACGGCCGGAGGCCCCCTCGAGCAGCGACTGCGGTTCGTTGCTGCGCACGCGATAGCCCAGCGGATGGGTGGATTCGCGGTGGGCGGCGAAGGTGAGGCGGTGCTCCGCGGGCAGGTACAGGCACAGGTAGGCCGTCTCGTTCGCCGAGCGCACGGCCTCGTCGAGGAAGGGGCCGGCGATGGACTGTACCGGGTGGGTGTTCACCACGCGGGCCGCGATGCGGAGGAACTCCCGGCCCGCGCGGTAGACCGGGGCCTCGGTGTCGCGCTCGACCATCCCCTCGCGGATCAGGCGTTCGAGCAGGCGATGCACGGTGGAGGCCGGCAGCGCGAGCGCGGCGGCGAGCTGGTGGATGCGGACGCCCGAGGGCGATTCGGATACCGCGGCGAGCACGGCCACGGCGCGGGCGATGGTGCCGGTATCGGCGCCGTTGCGGCCGGAGGCGGCGATCGCGGGCATCGTGGACGGTCGATCAGACGCCGAACAGGTGGATCGCGCAGGCGCCGTGATCGAAGCCCGAGGTGCCCCCGCCGGTCACGTGCGTGAGGCCGACCTTCGCGCCGTCGACCTGCCGCGGCCCGCAGCGCCCCTGCAGCTGGCGCACGACCTCGACGATCTGCGCGGCGCCGCTGGCGCCGACCGGGTGTCCCTTCGAGAGCAGTCCGCCGCTGGGGTTGACCGGCACGCGCCCGCCGAGCGAGGTGGCGCCCGAGTGCAGCAGGGATACCGCCTCGCCGCGACCGCACAGCCCGAGGGCTTCGTAGTAGAGCAGTTCGGCAATGGTGAACGCGTCGTGGCACTCCAGCACGTCGAGGTCCTCCGGTCCCACGCCGGTGTCCTCGTAGAGCTCGGCCGAGCAGCGCTGGGTGATCTCCGGGATCGTCATGTCGCGAAAGCCGGGCAGGAAGCGTCCGGAGGCGAGGTGCGAACCGAGCACCCGAACCGGCCGCTCGCCGTGGCGCGCCGCGACCTCGGTGGGGCAGATCACCACGGCGGCCGCGCCATCGCCCGTGGGGCAGCACTGCAGCAGCGTCAGCGGGTCGGCGATGCGCCGCGAGGCGAGGACCTCCTCGACGGTCGTCTCGGTGCGGAACTGCGCGTCCGGGTTGAGCGCGCCGTGGCGTCGGGCCTTGACCGCCACCGAGGCGAGGTCGGCTTCGCTCGCGCCGTAGTCGTGCAGGTAGCGCTGCGCCCGCATCGCGTAGAGGGCGGGCATCACCATGCCGTTGGCGACCTCGATGTCGTCCTGGTCGAGCGGCAGGGTGCCGCCCCCCAGCTTGGTGAGCTGCTCGACGCCGAATACCAGGACGTAGTCGTACAGCCCGGCCGCGACGGCCACCCACGCCTCGCGGAACGCGGTGGCGCTGCTCGAGCAGGCGTTCTCCGTGTTGATCACCGGGATGCCGCTCATTCCGGTGTCGCGGGCCACGCGCTGGCCGGGCATCCATCCCGAGGTGGCGGTGCCGGCGTAGATGGCCTGGATGCGGGCCGGCTCGAGGCCGGCCTCGCGCAGGGCTTCGCGGACCGCGGGCTGCGCGAGCTGCGGCACGGTCAGGTCGCGGTGCTTCCCGAAGCGGATCATGCCGGTGCCGATCACCGATACCGGTCGAAGGTTGGCGTGGTTCATGGAGGGCTCCGGGGTCAGGCGGCCGCGAACCAGTAGCGCCAGCCGGGCGCCTGTGCGTCGTCGTCGGCCTGCTCGAGGCAGACCCTGACCCTCGCATCGGGCGCCAGCCCGGCAACAGGTTCGATCTTGCCGAACACGCGCACGCCCTCCGGCAGGTCGACGTAGCCGATGGTGTAGGGGGTCTGCCACATCGCCGGGGCGATGTGCACCGTCGAGAAGGCATACAGCGTGCCGGTGTCCGACAGCGGCAGTTCGGCCATGCGCTCGCCGTTGCAGGACGGACATACGGTGGCGGCCGGGAACACGCGGGTATCGCAGTCGAGGCAGCGGGCGGCGCGCAGGCGCGGCTCGCTGCCGACCCAGGCCACGTCGCCCTCGCGCAACTGGCGACCGGTACGCGGCGCCATGCGCACGGCGGCAGCGTTCGAATCGGGCATGACTCCTCCTTGGTGGGCCGGTTGCGCCGGCTCGGCGGCGGGTGTGGCCGCGTACTCGCGCGTGGCGCGGTTGCCGCGCTGGCGCGCATTCCGTCCAGCGGAATGCGATTGCAGCCAGAGGAATGCTATCCCCGTCCGTCGCCGGTCGCAACCGCGGACGCATCGCGCCGTGCGGCATCCAGCCGCCGCTCCACCCGCAGCGTGTGCAGCACCAGCACCGAGCCGGCGAGCGGGACCATCGCGAGTCCGCCGAAGGTGTAGGCATAGCTGCCCAGCCACGGGTAGACCAGCGCGAAGATCGCCGGGCCCGCGAGGATGCCGAGGAAGTTGAAGGCGATCGCGCTGCCGGTCGCGAGCCCGACCTGCCCGGGCGGGGCGATGCGCGCGACCTCGGCGACGAACATGCCGGTCCAGCCCACGGCCGTGCCGCCCAGCAGGATCAGCAGCAGCCACAGCCCGGTTCGCGGCCAGCCGGGCCCAAGGAGCGCGGTGATCGCGCACATCGCCGCGGTACCGGCTCCGACCAGCGCCAGCGGCACCAGTGCGCTGCCCATGCGATCGGCCCAGAGGCCGAACCCTATCCTCGACATGACGCCCGAGAACTGCACCAGCGAGAGCAGCAGGCCGGCCTCGACCAGGCCGATACCGACCTCGGTGACCAGCATGGTGACCGTGAACGAGGTCACGCAGAGCTGGCAGAACGCATAGCAGAAGGCCGAGGCGGAGAGCGAGCGCAGCAGCGGATGGCGCCAGATCATCGGCACGCCCGCCAGCGGATTGCCGCCCATGGGCAGTCCCGGTCTGCGGTCATCGTCCCAGGTGCGCCGGGCGGTCTGCAGGAACAGCAGCACGGCGACCGCGATCAGCGCGAGCAGCCCGTAGGCGACCGGGGCGCCCTGCGCCAGCGTGATCGGCGGCATCATGAAGGCGGCTGCCATCACGCCGAGCGGAACGCCGGTCTGCTTGAGCGAGAAGATCAGGTTGCGGCGGGCGGGGTCGGTGTAGCGGTTGAGTACGTGGCTCGCCGCCGGGGTGGCCGGCCCGGTGCCCAGCCCCCAGAGCAGCGAGGCGAATGCGAGCAGCCACAGGTCGGGCGCGCAGGCGACGAGCGCGCCCAGCGCCGAGAGCGCCACGCAGGCCTGCTGCGTGCGGCAGGCGCCGTAGCGCTGCACCAGGGGGCCGCCCAGCAGCGCGGCGATCATCGCCCCGGCGTAGACGATGCTGACCTGGAATCCGATCAGCGAGGGTTCGACCTGCAGTCGCTGCGCCATCGCCGGCGCGATGGCCACCATCGAGTTGCCCGCCATCACGGTGACCACCTGTACCAGCGTGGTCACCGCCAGTACCGCGAGCGGGCGGGTGCTCCAGTGCGACGCGCTCACGGTCGCTGCCCGCGACTCGTCCGGGCCGCGCAGCGAACGCTCAGATCGCCTCGGCGATGGCGCGGCCCAGGTCCATCGTTCCCGCGGTGCCTCCGATATCGCGGGTGCGCGGCGCGCCGCTGGCCGGATCGAGCACGGCCTCGATCGCACGCACGATCGCCGCGCCGGCCTCTGCGTGGCCGAGGTGGTCGAGCATCATGGCCGCCGACCAGATCGCGCCGATCGGGTTGGCGATCCCCTTGCCCGCGATGTCGGGCGCCGAGCCGTGCACCGGCTCGAACAGCGAGGGATGGCGCCGATCGGCGTTGATGTTGCCCGAGGGTGCGATGCCGATGGTGCCGGTGCAGGCGGGCCCGAGGTCGGACAGGATGTCGCCGAACAGGTTCGAGGCCACCACCACGTCGAACCAGTCCGGGTGAAGCACGAAGTTCGCCGAGAGGATGTCGATGTGGTACTTGTCCCAGCGCACGTCGGGGTAGTGCTTCGCCATCGCCTCCACCCGCTCGTCCCAGTAGGGCATGGTGATCGAGATGCCGTTCGACTTCGTCGCCGAGGTGAGGTGCTTCTTGGGACGGCGGCTGGCCAGTTCGAAGGCGAACTTCAGGATGCGATCGGTGCCGAAGCGGCTGAAGGTGGACTGCTGCGTCACCACCTCGCGCTCGGTACCGGCGAAGGCCCGCCCGCCGACGGAGGAGTACTCGCCCTCGGTGTTCTCGCGGACGATCCAGAAGTCGATGTCGCCCGGTTTTCGATCGGCCAGCGGGCTGCGGATGCCGGGCATCAGCCGGCAAGGGCGCAGGTTCACGTACTGGTCGAACTCGCGCCGGAACTTGATCAGCGAATCCCAGAGCGAGACGTGGTCGGGTACCGTGGCCGGCCAGCCGGAGGCGCCGAAGAACAGGCAGTCGTGGCCTCCGACCTGGTCCTTCCAGTCGGCGGGCATCCAGGACCCGTACTTCGCGTACTGGTCGCAGCCCCAGTCGAAGTGGTCGAAGGCGAACGCGATGCCGTAGCGGCGAGAGACGGCGTCGAGCACCCGAAGTCCTTCGGGGATCACTTCCTTGCCGATGCCGTCGCCGGGGATGACCGCGATGCGGTGAGGGGTCATGGGAATCTCTCTCGGGGTCTCGTGTCACGAAACGGTCCGCGGGCATGGGGCGGACCGCCCGTCGTTGCGGGTGGCTGGACATTGCGCACGGCCGCGCGTGCCGGAGTCGGCGTGCACGGTGCGCGGTCGCCGCCCCCCGCGCCTCCATCGTGCCGGTCGCGGGCCGCAGGTCGAGCCTGCGACCGGCGCGCAGTCTAGCACCCGGGGAGCACGACCGACCCGGGGCCCGCCCTATAATCCGGGCATGAGACGCATGCATCCCGCCCGCGCGGCAGCCACGCTCTGCCTCTTCGCGGCCCTGCTGCAGTCGACGCTGCCGCTGCACGCGGCGACGATGGCCGTCGACGCGCTGCGCTCGGCACTTGGCGTGTGCAGCACGCCGCTCGACCGCGACGGGCCCGCCGGCGCGGCGGTCGTCGAGGCGTCCTGCAACGCCTGTGCGCTCGCCTCCCCGGCAATGCCGTCGTCGCCGGGTGCCGTCCTCGCGCGGGCGGACGTGCCCCCTCGCGAGTCGCCCAGCGGTGCCGACGTGGCTGCGCGGACGCCGCGCGACCGTGGCCCTCCGCCGGCAACCGGTCCTCCGGCCGGCGCCTGAGTCGCCTGACCCCCGCGACGGGCAGCCTGCCCGTCTCCGTGCAGGCCTGGATACCGATCGGCCTGCCCCTCGTCGGTCCGACGCACGTGCGTGACCGCATCCGGGCGTCGCACGGGTTCGCGCCGCCTGCGTCGAGCATCGCTCGACCCGCGAGCGATCGCGGGCGCTGCCGATGCCGGCCCCGGCCCCGGCCCCGACCCCGACCCCGACCCCGACCCCGACCCCGACCCCTTTCCCCAGGAGTACCCATGGATCGATCCCTGTTCCCGAGGCCGCCGCGCGGTTCCCGCCTTCTTGCCTCGCCCCTCTTCCTCCTTGCGCGTCACGCGCGACGCGCGGTCACCCGGCCGGGTTGCGTGCGGTGGCTGTCGACGGTCCCGCTGTGCGCGCTGCTGGCCGGCCCGGCGATCGCCCAGGTGACCGTCACCGAAGCCTGGGTCCGGGGCACGGTGCCCGGCATGCAGGCCACCGGTGCGTTCATGCGCATCGAGTCGCGCGCCGACACCCGCCTGGTCGCGGCCGCCTCGCCCGCTGCCCCGCTGGTGGAGATCCACGAGATGGCGATGGTCGACAACGTGATGCGCATGCGTGCGGTACCCGGGCTGGCGGTACCCGCCGGCAAGCCGCTGGAACTGCGGCCGGGGGGCTATCACGTGATGCTGATGAATCTTCCCAGACCCCTCGAGCGAGGCAGCACGGTCCCGATCACGCTCACGTTCCAGTCGGCCGATGGGCGGCGCGAAACCGTGAAGGTGGCCGCCGAGGTGCGGCCGCTCGCCTCGGGCGCACCGCCCGCCTCGGGCGGCGGGTCGGCGTCCGGCGGACACTCGCATCGATGAGCGCCGCGCGCAGGGTCCCGGCTCTCGGGTTCCGGCGGCGCTGGCTGGCTGCCGGGATGGTGCTTCCGTGGCTGGCTGCGTGCGGCGAGGAGACCGCGCAGCCCTTCCATTCGGTGGACGTGACCGGCGCCTCCTTCGGGCAGGGCTTCTCGCTCACCGATCACACCGGACGCCCGCGCACCCTGGCCGACTACCGCGGCAAGGTCGTCGTGCTGTTCTTCGGGTTCACCCAGTGCCCGGATGCCTGTCCTTCGGCGCTTGGCCGGATGGCCGAGGTGCGCCGCCGACTCGGCAGCGAGGGCGCGGACCTGCAGGTGCTGTTCGTCACGCTCGATCCGGAGCGGGACACCCGGGAACTGCTCTCGAACTACGTGCCGGCCTTCGACCCCTCGTTCGTCGGCCTGTACGGCAGCGCCGCCCGGATCGCGGAGACGGCCAAGGGCTACAAGGTGTTCCACGCGAAGGTGAAGGGCCAGACCGCTAGCAGCTACACGATCGACCACTCCACCTTCCTGTACGTGCATGACCGCGAGGGCCGCATCCGCCTGATGGCGCGCGAGTCCACCACGGTCGAGCAGCTGGCCGCGGACCTGGGCCGGTTGCTGAAGGCGCGAGCGGCCTGAGCGGGGTCAGCGGGCTTCGCGCGCCGGGGCGGTCGAGGGCTTGCCGGTTCCGGCCGCGGCCTTCGCCTCGCGCGACCGGCGTTGCAGTTCGGCAAGACGCTGGCCGCGCAGCTGGCGTTTCTGCGCCTCGTCGGGTGCGGCGGCGATCTTCTGGCGCCAGGCTTCGCGCTCGGCCTCGGTGAACAGTTCGTCGGCCAGGTTGCGTCGCTCGGGGGGCGAGGGGCTCTTGCCGGTGCCGCTGGCGTTGCGGGGGCTGCTCGCGTGCGCAGAGCCGCCCTCGCCGCGCGACGGGGAGGTCTCGGCTGCCGCGGGCTGCGCGAGGACGGCCCCGAGCGCGAGGCAGGCGAGCAGAACGCGGGACGTGGCCATGGCGGTGGCACCGAGGTCACGAGCCGACCGGCCGATCGGGCCCGACCGGGTCCGGTCGGGCGCGCGGCCCGGGGCATGGGGGGATGGACGGATCGTGGCGTCATGCGGGGTCGGCGACGAGCGGCGATGGAAAAGGGCGGTCATGGTGGCTCCTCTGGGTGCACCCGTTCCTGCCGGTCGGGACTGGCCGGGGTCTGCGAGTGCGCGCGATCCACGATAGGGGTGGCCGGTGCGGGCCGCGAGCGCAGGGTCCGGCGACTGTGCGGGCAAACCCCGACGCGCACCGGCGGGGCTGAGCACCGCGGGCACGGCTGCGGGAGGCTGCGGTGCGCGGGCGCGGTCGCGCGACCCACCCGGCGAGCGCCCGGGCTCGGGCGCGTCGCCATGGTCGCGCCCGGTGCGTTGTAGAGTGGCGTCCGCGCGCACGGCCGTCGGGGCTGGCGCCCGAGGAGGAGCAGGGCCACGATGCCGTCGTTCACACCACCAGGCGAGTCGCAGGCGACCCACGCCGCGCAGGCGCAACGCCCCGTCATTCCGGCGATGGATGTCTACGATGTCGCCGATCTTCGCGAGCAGGCGCGGCGTCGCCTGCCCAAGGGGTTGTTCGACTTCATCGATCGCGGCAACGACGACGAGGTCGCGATGCGGGAGAACCAAGCCGCACTCGCGCGCATCAAGTTGCGGCCCCGGGTGCTGGCCGACGTGAGCGTGCGCGACCAGTCGATCGAACTGTTCGGCAAGCGCCAGCAGATGCCGGTCGCGATCGGGCCCACCGGTTCGGCAGGCCTCGCCTGGTACCAGGGCGAGATCGAACTGGCGAAGGCGGCAGCGGCCCAGGGCATTCCCTACACGATGGCCACCGGGTCGATGACCGCGATGGAACGGGTGGTCGAGGAGGCGGGCGGCACCCTGTGGTTCCAGCTGTACATGTGGCCCGAGCGGGAGCTGTCCTTCCAGCTGGTCGAGCGGGCGCGTGCCGCGGGGTTCGACGCGCTGGTGTTCACCGTGGACACGCCGGTGGCCCCCGGGCGCGAGTACAACCTGCGCAACGGATTCGTGATCCCGTTCCGGTTCACCCGCCGGAACGTGGTCGACGTCGCGATGCATCCGCGCTGGTTGCTGGGCGTGATCGTGCGCTACCTGCTCACCGGAGGCCTGCCGCGCTACGAGAACTTTCCCCGCCACATGCAGACGCGCTTCACCGCGCTGCCGATGGGCCGCTCGATGGCCACCAACCCGTCGATGAGCTGGGACGACGTGCGCGCGCTGCGCCGGCTGTGGCCGCGCACCCTGATCGTCAAGGGCATCCAGCATGCGGAGGATGCCCGGCTCGCGGCCGACTGCGGCGTCGACGGCATCGTCGTCTCGAACCACGGCGGGCGGGTACTCGACAGCTCGCCTGCAACCATCGAGACCCTGCCCTCGATACTGGATGCGGTCGGCAAGCGCACCACGGTACTGGTCGACAGCGGCTTTCGCCGGGGGGCGGACGTGGTCAAGGCGCTGGCCATGGGCGCGCATGCGGTGCTGCTGGGGCGCGCGCCGCTCTACGGCACCGCGATGGCCGGACAGATGGGCGCGATGCGGGCGATCCAGCTCTATCGGGACGAGATCGACCGCGTCCTCGGGCTGATCGGCGTGCGCAGCGTGGCCGAGCTCGATCCCGGGCACCTGGTCCTGCCGTGGGATGCGCAGGAGCGCGGGCGCCCGCGGCGTGCCGATGAACCGCGCTGAGCCGCACCGCCTGCGCCATCGTGCCGAGCATGCGCGGGGTGCAGGGGTCTCGTCGCATGCGCCGCGAGGGTTGCGTTGCCGCGCGAGCTGATCGCGCGCGGTTTGCCAGGAGAGTCCCGATGTCGCTTCCCGTCCCGGTTCGCCGTTCCTATGCGGCCTGTGTCCCCGCCTTCGCCGAGCATCGCGACACGCCGCGCGAATTCCTCGAACGCTGCCTCGAGGACCTCTCGGTGTTCGAGCCGACCGTCGGCGCGTTCGTGCACCTGGACATACCCGCCGCGCGCGATGCGGCCGATGCCGCCACCGCCCGCTGGCGCGATGCGCGACCGTTGTCGCGCATCGACGGCATGCCCGTGGGGCTCAAGGACCTGATCGAGACGGCGAACATGCCCACGCAGTGCGGCTCCGCGGTCTTCGAAGGTGCGTGCAGCGGCCGCGATGCGGCCAGCGTGATGGCGCTCCGGGCGGCGGGCGCGGTGATCCTCGGCAAGACGGTCACCACCGAGTTCGCCGCACGCGTGGCGCGCGGTACCCGAAACCCGTGGGATCCGGCCCGAACGCCCGGGGGCTCGAGCAGCGGGTCGGCGGCGGCGGTCGGCTGCGGCATGCTGCCCGCGGCCCTGGGCACGCAGGTCATCGGATCGCTGCTGCGCCCGGCGAGCTACTGCGGCGCGTATGCGTTCAAGCCCACCGTGGGCGCGATCAACCGCGGCGGTTCGCACGACGGTCTCAGCCAGTCGGCGCACGGCCCGATCAGCGCGACGCTCGCCGAGGCCTGGATCGTCGCGCGCGAGATCGCCGATCGCGCCGGCGGCGATCCGGGCTCGCCCGGACTGCTGGGGCCGCACGCCGTGCCGGCCGCACGGGCGCCCGTGCGCATCGGGCTGCTCGAGACGGCGGGCTGGGGCGCGGCCGAGCCTGCCGCCCGTGCGGCCCTCGATGCGGTACTCGAAGCGCTCGCGACCGCCGGCGTCACCGTGCTGCGCCGGCAGTACCACGCGGGGCTGGACCGGCTCGAGCACCTGCTCGAGCGCGCGACGCCGGCTTCGCTGGCGCTCGTCGACTACGAGTCGGTATGGCCGCTGAACGCCTACCGTGCGCGCGATCCGGGAAAGCTCAGCGCCTTCCTCCGCGAGCGCCTCTCGGGCGCCGAGCGCATGACGCCAGCCGACTATCGCGCGCTGCTGGCCGCGCGCGAGGCTGCGCGGGGTGCCCACGCGGTGGTGGCGGCCGATGTCGATGCGCTCGTCACGCTCTCGGCGACGGGCGCCGCACCGGTGGGCATCGAGTCCACCGGGGACACGGCCTTCAACGTGCCGGCCTCGTGGCTGGGGGCGCCTGCGCTGTCCTTGCCGCTGCTCGAGGCGCAGGGGTTGCCGCTGGGCGTGCAGCTGGTCGGCGCGCCGCATCGCGATGCCGACCTGTTTTCGACCGCCGCCTGGCTCGAGGCCCTGCTCGCGGTCTAGCGTGGGCGATGGCCGCTCGCGTCGAAGGGGTGGCCGCGCGGGCCGTGCCCCCGGTCCCGGCAACCGGACTCGCTCAGGAGTAGAGTCCGCTCTTCATGCACAGCCACGGATGGCGACCGCCGCGATGCCCCTCTCTCTATCGGGTGTGATGCAAAGTCCGGTCACGCCGCTGAAGGACGACTTCAGCCCGGACCTCGACACCTTCGAACGCCTGCTCGACTTCCACGTACGCACCGGCGCGACCGCGATCTCGTGGCCGCACCACAAGGGCGAGTCGCACAACCTCACGCTCGACGAACGCAAGCGATTCGCCGAGGTGGCGGTGAAGGTGGTGGCCGGTCGCGTGCCGGTGTCCATCCACGTGAGCGCGCCGGCGATCGAGGAGGCGTTCGAGCTCGCGCGCCACGCGGAG
>CAIKXV010000079.1 GCA_903831455.1 uncultured Pseudomonadota bacterium
CAGGAAGCGGTCGCGCACGGCCGCATCCTGCAGCGTCTTCACGATGCCGGCGTGCAGCGTGCCCACGACCTCCCGCGGCGTGCCTGCGGGCGCGAGCAGTCCGTACCACTGCACCGCGTCGAAGCCCGGCACCCCGGACTCCGCGATGGTCGGGATCTCGGGCGCGCCGCTGACCCGTTGCGCGCTGGTGACACCGAACGCCCGAACCCGGCCCGCGCGGATCTGCGGCAGCGCGACCAGGATGTTGGACATCATCAGCGGTACGTGGCCGCCGACGACGTCGGCCAGCGCCGGGCCTACACCCTTGTACGGGACGTGCACCATGCGCGTGCCGGTGGTGAGCAGGAACAGTTCCATGGCCAGGTGCTGGTTCGCACCGATGCCGCCGGTGGCGAACTGCAGTTGTCCCGGGCGGCCCTTCGCGAGGGCCACGAGTTCGCGCACGCTGCGCGCCGGGAGCGACGGGTGCCCTACCAGCACGTTGGGCAAGGTGACCGTCATCGAGATCGGCGCGAAATCGCGCGCGAGGTCGTAGTTGGTCTTCATCATCGCGGGGTTGCTGGTGTGCGAGGCGATCGCCGCGAGCAGCGTGTAGCCGTCGGGCGCCGCGCGCGCGACGAGTTCCGCGCCGATGTTGCCGCTGGCGCCGGCGCGGTTCTCCATGACCACCGGCTGGCCGAGGATTTCGCCGAGCCGGGGTCCGACGATTCGCGTCGAGGTGTCGGTACCACCACCCGGCGGCGAGGGGATCACGATGCGCACCGGCTTGTCGGGGTAGGCGGCCAGGGCGATGCCGGGCAACCCGCTGCCGGGCACTGCCGCGAGCAGCAGCGCGCCGCAGGCGGCGGGCCGCAGCCCGGCCCCGCCGGGCATTGCCGGCGTGCTGCGAGGCGCGGTACGTGAATCGGACCTGGACCTGCAGTGTGCGCGCATCGTCGTCCTCGCTCCTCTCTGCGCATCGCCCGTGCATGCGGGCGCGATCGATCCGGCAAGGATAGCGCGCAGCGCGGGGTGCGAGTCATCGTCGGCGTGCTCGCCGGTCGGCTGCAGTGCTGCGGGCGGGTGGCACGCGAACCGGTCGAGGTCCGGGGACATCCCGGGTCGGCAGGCGGAACCCGTGGGCGCCCGCGGGCCGCCTCAGCCCAGGGCCGGCGATCCTCCGCCCACTGCATGCACCACCAGCGCGTAGCGAGCGAAGCGGCCCAGTGCCTGCCACAGCGCGCAGGCGAGCGGGTGCAGGCGCAGCCAGCCTGCACCCAGCACCAGCGCGTCGCCGAGCAGGGGTACCCAGGCGAGCAGCAGGGTGGGGGCACCCCACCGGCGCAGCCGCTCGCGCAGCTGCTGCTCCAGCCGGCCGGGGACGCGCGTCGACAGCCAGCGCCCGACGGCCCAGGTGGTCATGCCGCCTGCGGTGTTGGCGAGTCCGGCGACGAGCAGCGCTCCGCCCGCCTGCCCGGGGTGCAGCAGCACGTAGCCGGCCAGGGCCGCCTCCGAGGGCATCGGAAGCACCGTGGCGGCGAG
>CAIKXV010000080.1 GCA_903831455.1 uncultured Pseudomonadota bacterium
GCTGCCGTGGATGAACCTTTGCTCCTGCGGGCGTGCTGCCTGTCTTCAGGCCCCGTCGACGCTCGTGGCGCGCGGGTTGCCTTGCTCGCGATCTTCACCCCGTGGATCGCAGCAGTCACCGCGACAGCCTACAGGCTCCGCTCGCGCATGCCAATAGCCCGCGGCCACCGGCGGTCGTCCGCCCGGCGGATGCCTGTGGCCGAGGCGGCCCGGGTCGTGGCCGCGGGAAGTCCGCGAGCGGGCACTGCGCGGCGAATGTCAGCTCGACGAAGTCAGCCCGGCAACTGCTCGCTGGCGATGCGCAGGACCAGGTAGACCTTCGCGAGGTAGAGGCAGAACCACGCGAGCAGCACCAGGCCGAACGACGCCAGCCCGACATGCTGGTCGACGACGAACCGCGGCAGCAGCGCCCGGGCGAGCGCGCGCACCGGGGCGGTCATCAGCGCGAGCACCCGGTAGAACACGTTCCGATCCCGGTTCGGGCCCGCGAGGAACAGCAGCACGCCCTGGCCGAGCAGCGCCAGACCGGCGATCTCGGCGATCGCCTTGAGCACCACGACCAGGTTGTAGAGCAGGGTCAGCGACATGTGCAGCCTCCGGTACGGGCCGAATGGGAACCATCCGGTCGATCGCGATCGGCCGGCCGAGTCGTCCGGGTCCGGGCACCGCGTGCCGGACACGCTCCCGGAACGCCAAACGGGTCGGCGTCCGCCACCGCGGCCTCGACCCCACCGCGTCCCGACCGGTCGCTGCGGTTCCCGGACAAGCTCGGGCAGACCGGTCCCGCCCGGCGGGACCGGCGCTGTCCGTCAGTTCAGCGTCGCCTTGATGCCGACCTGCTGCACGATCTTCGTCCAGCGGGCGATCTCGTTGCGGATCATCTGCTCGTGCGCCTCCGGCGTCGATCCCACCGGCTCGGCACCCTGGCTGGACAGCCGCTCGCGCACGGTGCCGTCCTGCAGCGCCTTGACCAGGGCCGAATTGACCGTGCGCACCATCGCCGCGGGCAGGCCGGCGGGCGCGAGCATGCCGAAGCCGGAGGACACCTCGTACCCGGGGAAGCCCTGCTCGGCGATCGTCGGCACATTGGGCAGTGCGGGCGAGCGCTTGGCGCTGGTCACGCCCAGCGGCCGCAGCTTGCCGGCCTGCACGTGCGACACGAACACCGGCATCGAGGCGGCCATCAGCGTGACGTAGCCGCCCACCGCGTCGGTGATCGCCTGGCCCGAACCCTTGTAGGGAATATGCGCCATCGACACCTTCGCCTGCGAGGAGAGCAGTTCCATCGCCAGGTGACCCACGGTGCCGGCACCCGAGGTCGCGTAGTTGAGCTGGCCCGGATTCTTGCGCGCGAGGGCGATCAGTTCCTTCACGCTCTTCACCGGCAGCGACGGATGCGCGACGACCATGGTCGGCACGTCGGCTGCGATGCCCAGCGCGGTGAAGTCCTTCACGCTGTCGTAGGGCAGCTTGGGCAGGATCGCCGCATTGAACACGTGGGCGGAGGAGACGAAGCCCACCGTGTAGCCGTCCGGCGTGGAGCGCGCCAGCACCTCGGTGCCGATCGTGCTGCCCGCGCCGCCGCGGTTCTCGATCACGAAGGTCTGGCCCAGGATTTCCTGCATGCGCACGCCCACGCCGCGGGCGATGATGTCGGTATTTCCACCGGGCGGGAACGGCACGATCATGCGGATCGGCTTGACGGGATAGGCCTGGGCGAGCGCGGCGGACGCCGCCAGCGTGGCCGGCAGCGCGAGCGCCAGCAGCGCGCAGCGGCGCGTGAGGGGGGTCGTGGTCATCGGGGAATCCTCTCCTTGGAATTCGGGCGGCAGGGCGCCCGGTGGCCGGACGGCGCCGGCATGGGTCGGGATTGTGTCAGGGAGTGGAAAGGGTTGCAGCAGCCGCGCAGCCTGCCCGCGTTCAGCGCGCGCCCGCAGCCGCGCCCATGAACGGCGCGCGGCGCTGCTCGCAGACGGCCTTCCAGCCGTCCCGCGCCGACGCCGGGTCGTTGCCGACGCGCACGGTTCCGACCACCTCCTCCCCGCGCATCTGCCCGCGCAGCTCCATCCGCGCCGCCCCAGCACCGGCACCGGCCGCCAGCGCGAGGATGACCTTCATCTCCGAGCCGTCCATCTCGGCGAACATCACCTTGGCCGGGCGGCCACCCACGCTGGCCGAGCCGGTCAGCAGCTGGAACCGCTGCTCGAGATCGAGTTCCAGCGGCTGGCGGCGTCCGCCCACCGCGACCTCGCCACGCCAGCGGCCCGCCCCCGCAGCCGGAATCACCCACGCGTACACGTAGGCGATGCCGGGCGTCCCGACCTTCTTCTCCGGCACCTCCAGCATGATCCGCTCGTCGGGCAGCCAGTCGTCGAAGTGGTAGTCGTGGGTCACCACCCGGGCGCCGACCCGCAGTTCGGACAGCAGCTTCGGCCGGGCCATCATGTTGACCTCGGGCAGCAGGTACATCGTGACCACGTCCGCCTTGCGCAGATCGGTCTTGAAGATGTCGCGCTGCACGAACTGGGCACGGTCGGCGACGCCGGCCCGCTCGGCCGCCGCCGTCGCCTGGCGCACCAGCTGGCCGTCCAGGTCGACCCCGAGACCGCGCGTGCCGAATCGCTGGGCCGCCGTGATCACGATGCGTCCATCGCCGGACCCGAGATCGACGAGGTAGTCGTCCCGACCGACGCGCCCCATGCGCAGCATCTCGTCGACCACCTTCTGCGGCGTCGGCACGTAGGGCGAGGAGTCGTGGCGCACGCTGGGGTCGGCATCCCGGCCCTGGCTGCGGGCGGGAAGAGCCGCCCCCGCGCCGACCGCAACGAACGCCGCAAGGGCCGCGCGACGGGTGATCGAATCGTTCATTTCGCCTCCTGCCCGGTGGGGCGGAAATAGCCGGTCGTCGCGGTGCGAGCGGCCTGCCAGGGCAGCACGAGCCGGCGATCGTCGGCATCGCGCAGCGTGACCTCGACAGTTCCATCGATGCGCGCGCCGCGTACCCGCCCACTGTAGGACTGGCGCACGAGGCCGCCGCGCGCGAGCGTCATCTCCAGCGTGAACGCGATGTCCTCGCCGCGCAGGCGCGGCTGTTCGAGCAGACCGCGTCGAGGGCCGACGCGCACGATGCCGTCGATCACCTGGAAGCGCTGCTCCAGGACCGCCTCGAACCGCTGCGCATCGCCGGCGATCGGCAGCTCCCACGACCAGTAACCCGCCACCGGGGCCGGGACGATCCAGAGCAGCACCCGACTGCCTTCGGTATCGGTCTCGTCGGGCTCCCAGCTGCCCATGTCGAACCCGTTGGACACGATGCGGGTGCCGGGCCGCGCCTCGGAGAGGATCTTGGGGCGCAGGAGCCGCATGAGCTCCGGGAACAGCCACATGTTCACCACCGACACCTGGCCGAGGTCGGCATCGAACACGTTGCGATGGAAGAACTGCGCGCGATCGGAGAGGCCGAGTTCCTTCGCGTTCGCCGTGGCCTCGCGCACCAGTTCGGGGTTGATGTCCACGCCCCAGCCGCGCACGCCGGGGTGCGCGCGCAGGGCGGACAGCACCACGCGACCATCCCCGGCGCCAAGATCGACCACCACGTCGCCGTCGCGCAGCCGCGCCATCCGGACCATCCGGTCGACGGTATGCTGCGGACTGCCCACGAACAGCGAGAAGCGCTCCTGGGCCTGCGCTCCCAGCGGGGCGAGCAGGCACGCCACGCCCGCCCTCATCACGCGCCGGCGGACAGCGCCCGCCGGGTCCGGCGCGCAGGTCCGCCCGCCGGTCACTTGAGATCCAGCCCGGTGGGTCGGAACCAGCCCGAGGTCGCGGCGCGAGTGGCCGTCCACGGCAGATCGAACGGCTTGCCCTCGGCCGGCGACACGGTCACCTTGCCGCGGATCTGGTCGCCGGACACCTGGCCGATGAACTCGTGCTTGGCCCGGCCGAAACCGGTGACGGTCATGTCGAACACGAAGGACAGTTCGGTACCGCGCAGCCGGGTGTCGGAGAGGCTCTCGCGTCGATTGCCAACCCGGCCCGTCCCCTCGACCACCTGGAACTGCTGCTGCAGCACGAAGTCGTACGTGTAGGGGGTGCCGCCCAGCGGCAGCTGCCAGGTCCAGTTGCCCTCGACCTTTGCCGGAACCCACCACTTGAGGATCGGGTTCGGACTTTCCCGGTCGATCAGGTCGGGCTGCCAGTTGCCGAGGATGTTCTCCGTGCCGATCAGCTGGCCGTTGACCAGCACGCGGGTGCCCGGGCGGGCCTCGGCCAGGATCTTGGTCCGCAGCAGGCGGGTGAGGTTCGCGAACAGCCACATGTTGATCACGTCGACCTCGCGCAGGTCGACGTCGAACGCGTTGCGCTGGAAGAACTGCGCGCGGTCGGACACGCCCTGCTTGGCCGCGGACTCGGTTGCGGTCTTCACCAGCCACTCCTGCAGGTCCACGCCCCAGCCCCGCACCTTGGGGTTGCTGAGCGCGGCGGCGATGATGATCTGCCCGTTGCCCGATCCGAGGTCGGCGACCACGTTGCCGTCGCGCAGCTCGGCGAGCTGGATCATCCGCTTCACGCTGTCGGCATTGCTCGGCCCGTACGGCGTGCCGTACTCCTGCGCCTGTGCGCGCATGGCCGGCAGGGTGGCCGCGGCCAGCGCGGCCGCGCCGGCCGAGAGCAGCGTCCGCCGGGCCGGCAGCCGGGGCAGGTCCATCGAGGGGGCTTCGGCCGGTTTCACCGGTGCGTCAGGGGTCTGGGTCATTTGGTGTCGATCCCGGTAGGACGGAAGTAGGCCGTGGTGGTGGTTCGCCGGGCCTGCCAGGGCAGCTCGACGGTCTTGCCGTCCGGAGTGGCCACGCGCACGGTGCCGCGGATCTGGTCCCCGCTCACCTTGCCGCTGAACTCGTGCCGGGTGAGGCCTGCCCCGTCGAGGGTCATCTCGAGGGTGAAGGACAGGTCCTCGCCGCGCAGGCGGACGTTCTGGAAGATGCCGCGCCGGTTGCCGGCCCGCACGACGCCCTCGGCCATCTGGAAGCGCTGCTCCATGATCGCGTCGTAGCTCACCGGCAGGCCGGGCAGCGCCAGCTGCCAGTTCCAGTAGCCCTCGACGCGCGCGGGCACGATCCACAGTCCCACGGCCGAGCCGCCTTCCTTGTCCCACTCGTCGGCCGGCCACGCGCCCATGTCGAACAGGTGGGTCAACACCCGCGTCCCGGGCCGCGCCTCGGCCATGATCTTCGGCCGCAGCAGCCGCATGAGTTCGGGGAACAGCCACATGTTGATCACCGTCACCTCGCGCAGGTCGGCGTCGAACACGTTGCGGTGATGGAACTGGATGCGGTCGGCTACTCCCTGCCGCTTCGCCTCCTCGTTCGACTGGCGCACGAGGTTCTCGTTGATGTCCACGCCCCAGCCCCGGATCTTCGGGTTCTGGCGTGCCGCGGTGAGCACGATGCGGCCATCGCCCGAGCCGAGGTCGACCACCACGTCCGAGTCCTGGATGCGGGCGAGCTTGACCAGTCGCTCCACGGTCGGCTGTGCACTGGGTACGAACAGGGAGAAACGCTCCTGCGCGAGCGCAAGGGGAGCCAGCAGCAGAGCGGCCAGCCCTCCGAGGCCGGCCAGCCGTCGGGCGGTCAGGGTCAGGGTCATCGTCGGAGGTCTCCGGAAGGGGATGCGGAAGGGATGCGGAAGGGACGCTGCGAGCAGGCGGAGGACAGCGCCACCCTTACTTGATCTGGGTGCCGGTGGGGCGGAACCAGCGCGCCGGATCGCCGCGCTGGGCGTGCCAGGCCATCTCGACCGGCTTGCTCTCGGGCGCGGTGAGCACCGCGGTGCCGCGGATGTGGTCTCCCTCGACCCGGCCGCGGAACTGGTGGCGCGTCGCCCCCAGGCCCGGCAGCGTGAGCGAAAACCCGAAGCTGATCTGGTCACCGCGCAACACGGGTTCCTCGAGATTCTCGCGACGGATGCCGGCGCGCGCGAAGCCCTCGAATCGCTGGAACTGCTGGTTGACCAGCAGTTCGTAGCCGTGACGGGCCCCGCCCGCGGCCAGCTCCCACGACCACGCGCCGTCGACGCGCGCGGGCACGATCCACAGCAGGATGGGCGGTTCGGTGCCGCTCGCGCCGCGATCGACGACGTCGGGCTGCCACGCGCCCATCATGTTGCGGTTGTCGATCAGCGCGCCGTTGACGATCACGCGAGTGCCGGGACGCGCCTCGGCGAGGATCTTCGGGCGCAGCAGCTGGGTGAGGCTGCGGAACAGCCACATGTTGATCACGCTGACCTCGCGCAGGTCGACGTCGAACGCATTGCGGTGGAAGAACTGCGCCCGACCGGCCAGCCCTTCGGCGCGCGCGGTCTCGTTCGCCTGGCGAACCAGGTCCTCCTCGATGTCGACGCCCCAGCCCCGCACCTTCGGGTGGCTGCGCACCGACGCGAGCACGATGCGCCCGTCGAACGACCCCAGGTCGACCACCACGTCGCCATCACGCAGTTGCGCGAGCCGCACCATGCGGTCGACCAGTTGCGGGCTGCTGCCCGCCGGGAACGACCACTGCTCCTGCGCTCGGGCCGTGCCCGCGGCCGCCAGCAGTGCCGCTGCCCGGATCCAGTCGCGTCGGTTCATCTGCGAATCTCCTCGAGGCTCCCGGCGCCCTCGGCCGGGGTCTACTTGACCGAGACTCCGGTCGGGTTGAAGTACGCGCTGCCCGCCGATCGGGTCGCACGCCAGGGCAGGTCGACCGGCTTGCCGCCGTCGGGGGTGACGCGCACGCTGCCCTCGATCGCATCGCCGCGCACGGTGCCGCGGAATTGGTGCATCACCAGCACCCCGGGGTCGAGCGTGATGCGCAGTCCGAAGGACAACTGGTCGCCGCGCAGGCGCATGTCGGTGAGGTTGCCGCGCCGGTTGCCGACGCGCACGCTGCCATCGGCGACCTGGAAGCGCTGTTCGAGCACGGCCGCATACGCAAAGGACTGGCCGGCCACCGGCAACTGCCAGTTCCAGAACCCCGCGACCTGCGCCGGGACCACCCACATCAGGATGCGGGCATCCGCACCCGCTCCGCCGAACTTGTCCGGCGCGAAGAACGTCACCTGCTCGTCGGGCTCCCAGGTGCCCATCGTGAAATCGTGGCTCACGATGCGCGCGCCGGGACGCAGTTCGGCGAGCAGCTTCGGGCGCAGCAGGCGCATCAGTTCGGGGAACAGGTACATGTTCACGACCGTCACGCCGCGAAGGTCGGTGTCGAACACGTTCTGGTGGTGGAAGGAAACGCGATCGCCCACCCCGGCTCGCCGGGCCAGGCCGTTGGCGAGGTCGACCAGCTCCTGGTTGATGTCGACACCGAAGCCGCGAGCGCCGTGCAGTCGCGCCGCGGTGGTGACGATGCGGCCATCGCCCGCGCCGAGGTCGACCACCACGTCGTTCTTCGAGACCCCGGCGATCTTCGCCATCGCCTCGGCGACACTCTGCGGGCTGGGCACGTACAGCGAGAAGCGTTCCTGCGCGCGGGACGGACCGGCGACCAGTCCGGCCACGGCGGCGCCCATCGTCGCGAGAGCGTGGCGGCGGCTGCGGGAGGCGGGGTACGAGGGCAAACGGTTCATGGTCGAGGGAGGGGTCGAAGGCCGGGCGGCAGCCCTCCCGGCGAGGGCGGACGAGCCCGTGGCGGGTGGGGAGTGTGCCCGACACCGGGCTGAAAGTCAGGTGGCCACGCCACGCTCAACGCACCGCGATCCGGCGCGCCTGCCAGCGCAGTTCGCGTCCCGCCTCGTCACGGACGATGCCGCCGATGGACGCGCCATCGACCTGCCCTTCGAATCGCCACAGGCGAACCGGGGGACCGGCCGGCCGCTCGGGGAGGCTCGCGACGAACCCGATCCGGTCCCCGCGCAGGCGACCGTCCCGCGCCTCGAAGACCCGGCCCTCGGCGTGGATCTCGGCATCGAGCATCTGGTTCTGCTGGGAGACCTGCAGTTGCAGCCCCCCCGGGATCGATCCGCCCGCGACACTCATCTGCCAGCGACCGTGGACCTGCGCCGGCACGAGGTAGAGGAACACCGTGCTCTCGCCGCCCCGGCCGTCGTTCTTGTCGGGGGCGAAGAACGTGACCTGCTCGTCGGCCTGCCAGCCGTCGAACGGGAAGTCGTGGCTGACGATGCGACTGCCGACCCGCATCTGGCCGAGCAGGCGCGGCCGCAGCGCCTGCACGATCGGGGGCAGCAGGTAGAGGGTGACCACCGTCGCCTTGCTCACGTCGGTGACGAACACGTCCTGCCGGGCGAAGCTCACGCGCTGGGCGACGCCGGCCGCGCGGGCGTTCGCCTGCGAGAGTTCGACCAGGCGCGCGTCGAGGTCGACTCCGTGCGCGGTCGCGCCGAAACGGCTCGCCGCCACGATGGGGATGCGGCCATCGCCCGACCCGAGGTCGATGACGTGGTCCCCGGGCCCGGTGCGGGCCAGCTCGAGCATGCGCACCACCGCCACCTGCGGCGAGGTGACGAACGGCGAGAACGGCTTGTCGTCGCCGAGCACGGCCCTGGCCGTCCCGAACGCGGGCACGGCCGCACCGAGGAGCAGCAGGCGACGACGACGGGCGCCAGGGGACATCGTCGCCTCCCTCACAGGCTGGCCTGGGGGTCGATGGTGGCCGCGCGACCGCCGGTGCGCACCGCCTTCCATGGCGCGACACGTTCGGTCCGGTCGTGGATGCGCACGCTGCCCTCGAGCGTGTCGCCGCGCAGCCGGCCGGTGTACTCGTGGCGGATCCTGCGCCCTGCGCCGGCGTCGACCTGCATCGACACGCGGATCTCCTCGCCTCGCACGGTGGCGAGCGTCACCTCCGGTGCCCGGCCACCTGCCGGCGCGAGCTGGATGTCGAGGACCTGCAGGGACTGGCGGATGGACGCCTCGGTGGAGCGCCCGTCGGGCAGGGCCCACTGCCAGCGTCCCGACACGTTCGCCGGCACGATCCAGAGGTAGACGTAACTGACCCCGGGCGTTCCGACCTGCTTCTCGGGCACCTGCAGGGTGACCGACTCCTCGGGCTGCCAGTTCGCCATGTTGTAGTCGTGGGAGACCACCCGCGAACCCGGCCGCAGTTCGGCCAGCAGCTTTGGCCGCAGCTTGAGGTTGAGCTCGGGCAGCAGGTAGAGCGTCACGACGCTCGCGGGGCTGAGGTCGGCTTCGAACAGGTTGCCGTGCACGAACCGGACCCGGTCCGCCACGCCTTCGCGGCGGGCATTGGCCACCGCCGTCCTGAGCAGTTCCTCGTCGAGGTCCAGGCCCACGCCGCCGCGGGCGCCGAACTTCGCGACCGCGGTGATCAGCTGGCGTCCGTCACCCGATCCGAGGTCCATCACGAAATCGGAAGGTCCGACCCTGGCCATCGAAAGCATCCGGTTGACCACGACCTGCGGAGTGGGCACGTAGACCACGTCGCCCGCGCCGAACTGCGCCAGGGCGCCCGCCGGCAGCAGCGCCCCGGCGAGCGCCGTGCCCAGCATCGTCCGTCGTCGCTCGAACAGGCTGTAGCCTTCGGCCAGCCTGCCGAGGGTTCGCGCTCCCGATTCAGGCTTCATCCGCTCATCCCCCCGTGGACTCCCGACCGCGGCGTGCGGCCGCACCGACCCGTCGCGACATCCTCGCGCGTCTGCGTACCCCTGGCGACACCACGAGGAGGCGACCCGACCGCCTGCGCCGACCGGACCGCGCGACCGTGCGGACGATCACGCAAGGCGCTGCGCCTCGAACCGCCCCGCCGCCGCCGACAGGGCCGACTCGATCCGGCCTTCGATGCGGTCGCCCTCGACCCGGCCCGAGAGTATCGCCCGCCCCCGACGCCCGGCCGACTCGACGGGCACCGAGAAACGCACCTCGACACCCCTGACCGTGCCTCCGTCGAACTCGCCCGCTACGCCTCGCACCGGGCGTACCTGGCCGGACAGCCACTGGAAGGACTGCCGCAGGTCGAGTTCGGCCCGATCGAGCCCGCTGCCCGCGGGCGCCGACAGTCGCCAGCGCCCGCCCGCCCTCGCGGGCACGACCCACAGCAGCACCGTCGCGCTGGGCACGCCGTTGATCGCCTTCTTCTCCGGCACGTCGAAACTGAACTGCGTGTCCGGCCGCCATTCGCGGAACATGTAGTCGTGCGACACGATGCGCGCACCCGGCCGCAGCATCGACAGCAGGCGGGGCTGGAGCCTCGCCATCATCTCCGGCAGCAGGTAGAGCGTCAGGACCGTGGCCTCGGACACGTCCGTGGCAAAGATGTCGCGTACCTCGAAGCGCGCGAGGTGGCCGACCTTCTCGCGCGCGGCACCGGCGGTGGCGAGGTGCACGAGCTCGGGGTCGATGTCGATGCCCAGCCCGCGGGCGCCGTGGCGCTTCGCCGCTTCGATCACCAGCCGTCCATCCCCGCAGCCCAGGTCCATCACGACGTCGCGGGCTTCGATGTTCGCCATGCGCAGCATGTGGTCGACCACCGGCCACGGCGTGGGCACGTACGGTCCGCCCGTGCGCTCGAGGGGCGCGCTGCCGGGCTGCGCGATCGCCACGCCGCGGGACGCCCCCACCGCGCACAGCGCCGCCGCGGACCCAAGCCAGCGTCGGCGGGAGCGTACGGCGATACGCGGCAGCGATGCCCGGTTCACGCGCTCACCCCTTCGGCGGAAAGGTCCACGCATCGGCCGGCCCGGGCAGCGCCGCGGCCACGCGGGTGATGCGGAAGGGCGCCTCGGTGGGCCGCCCCGGGATCTCGTGCCGCAGCCACCCCTCGATCGCCGCGCCCGAATCGACGACGCGACCGAAGAATCGCCGGAACGTGAACACCCCGGCCACCTCCTCCATCATGATGAAGGTCAGCCGCTCGCCCGCCAGGCGGAGGTCGCGCAGGCCCACGCGCGCGCCGACGGTGCGCACCTGTGCGTCGACCTCCTGGAACTGCTGGGTGAACTCGATGTCGTGCGCGCGGCGGCCCCCGCCGGGCAGGTCGAGGTCGAGCGACCAGCGGCCTGCGATGCGCGCGGGAATCCACCAGAAGAACACCTGGCTTCCGTAGTCGCGCAGCCGGATGTGCAGGTCGGGCTTCCACTCGCCGAGGTCGAAGTCGTGCGACACCACGCGCGTACCCGGCCGCAACTCGGCGAGCAGTTTCGGGCGCACCCGCAGGTTGACGCGCTTGCCCAGGTACAGGGTGACCACCGTCGCCGCGGAGAGATCCGCCTCGAACAGGTCGCGTTCGCTGAAGCGTACCCGGTCGGCCACGCCCGCGACCTTCGCCAGCTCGCGGCTCTCGCGCACCAGCGCCGGGTCGAGTTCGTAGCCGATGCCCGAGGCACCCCAGTCGCGCGCGGCCGCGATGTTGATGCGCCCGTCGCCCGAGCCCAGGTCGATCACGTGGTCGCGCGGCGTCACGTTCGCGATGCGAAGCATCGTGTCGATCAGCGTGAAGTTGGTCGGCGCGAAGGGCACCTCGAGCTTGAGCGGCCCGAAGCTCAGCGGCGGCTCGGCGGCCCGCGCCGCGCCCTGGACCGCGAGCGCACCCGCGAGCGCAGCGAGCAGGTGCCGTCGCCCCGCCTGCACCGGCGCCGGTCGACCGGCATCGTGGGCCATGGCGGAGGGTCGGGACACTTCGCGAGCGGGTCGTCGAGGCAGGTTCATCGGCGCGGCAGGATAGCACGCGGACAAGGGCGCCCCCGGGCGAGCCGCTCAGCCCCGACTCGCCTGCCAGGGGCGCGCGGCCGCCTGGGGCTCGCCGTCGAGGACCACGTTGCCGCTGGCGCGATCGCCGCGAACACGGCCGTCGAAGGCGTGGTGCAGGCGCACGCCGCCACCCACCGGCTCGAGCGCGAAGCGCAACCGGTCGCCGTCGACGCGCAGCCCGAGCACGTCGACCGGCTGCCCATCGAGCGTGGCCGTCCCCTTGAGGACCTGGTGGTTCTGCTCGATGCGCAGTTCGACCCGACCGGCCGATGCGGCCTGCCCCGGCAGGTCGAATCGCCACGCGCCGGCGACTCGCGCCGGCACCGTCCACAGCATCAGGGTGCTGTGCTTGTCGCGCCCCACCGGCTTGTCGGGCACGAACATGCGGATCGAGAAATCGGGCCGCCACTCGGCGGCCAGGGGGTAGTCGTGGGAGACGATGCGGGTGCCGGGCGCGAGATTCGCCAGCTTCGGGGTGAGCAGTTGCATCACCTTCGGCAGCAGGTAGGCGCTGATGACCGTCGCGCGGGAGAAGTCCGCCTCGAAGATGTCCTCGACCCGGAACTGCGCGCGATCGGCGACGCCGAGCTTGCGCGCCGCCTCCTGGCTGCGGCGCACCAGCCGCGGGTCGATGTCGATGCCGTGACCGCGCGCGCCGAACTTCGTGGCCGCGGTGAGCACGATGCGCCCGTCGCCCGACCCCAGGTCGATCAGGTAGTCGGACGGACCGACGCCGGCGATCTCGAGCATGCGCTCGACGACCGAGCGCGGCGTGGGCACGTACGGCGTATCGGTCTCCTCGTCGACCACGTCGACCGGCGCGGGGGTCTGCGCCCGGACCGCGCCGCCCAGGAGCCCGAGGGTCGCGAGCAGCACGCCGCGGCGGGTCGGCGACACCCGGCGGCGGCAGGCCGGGGACTTCGGGGGGGGCGTGGTCGGCACGGCATGCACTCGATCAGGGAACAGGCGCGGAGTCTAGCAAACGGCGGCACCCCCGCCCCGGCCTTTCAGGCGGCGCCTATACAATGCGTCGCCCTCCACGCGTGCCAGACCGATGCCCCTGCTCTACGCGATCATCTTCATCACCGGCGCCGCCATCCTGGCGCTGGAACTGCTCGCCTCGCGGATCCTGACTCCCTACTTCGGCGTCAGCATCTTCATCTGGACCGGAATCCTGTCGATCACGCTGGTCGCGCTGGCCGCCGGGTACTGGGCGGGAGGCCGGCTCACGCAGGCCCGTCGGCAGCCGTCGACCGCGAAACTCGCCGCCTGGTACCTCGCCCAGCCGGCGTGGGCGGCGCTGTCGATCGTGCTCGCCTGTCTCGTCTACCCGCATGCCTTCCACGCGCTGGCCGGCTTCGACCTGGTCGCCGGGGCGTTCATCGCCTGCACCATCCTGCTGTTCATGCCGCTGCTCACCACCTCGGCGATGAACCCGCTGCTGGTGGCCCTGATGACGCGCGCACGGGGCGCGGACAGCGGACCGCTCGCCGAACTGGACGCCGGCTCCGGCCGGGTGTTCTTCGTGAGCACCGTGGGCTCGGTGGCTGGGGTGATCGTCACCGCCTTCGTGCTGATGCCCCACCTCTCCAACTACGACGCGGTGCTGGTGGTGGCCCTGGTGCTGGCCCTGCTGTCGCTCGCCGGCGCGCTGCGCCCGCCGATGGCGCTGGCGCGCCGCGAGCGCCTGCTCGGGCTGTCGATCGTCGCGACCGTGGCCTCCGCCGGGCTGCTGGCCGGATCGGGCCTCTATCTCGACCGCCTGTGGCCTGCGCGCTACGGCGGAGCGCAATGGGAGAAGCGCGCGGAGTACGGCTCCCTGTTCGGACGGGTCAAGGTGCTCTCTGGGCCGACCGAGGCTCCCGAGGCCGATCGCGTGCTCATCTATTTCCAGGACGGCCTGGTGCAGAACACGCTCGATGCGAGCGGCCGATCGCAGTCCTTCTTCACCTACGCACTCGAGGCGCTTGCCCGCGCCTATCGCCCCGACGCACGCGACGCGCTCGTGCTCGGCCTCGGTGCCGGCGTGGTACCGATGACCCTCGCCCGGCAGGGCGTGGAGGTCACCGCGGTGGAGATCGACCCGGTGTCCTTCCTCGTCGCGCAGCGCCATTTCGGCTTCGACCCCGCGCGCGTGCGGGCGGTACAGGCCGACGCACGCACCTGGCTGCGCGACTGCCGGGGCGCGAAGGACGTGGTGGTGGTCGACCTGTTCCATGGCGATGGCGTGCCCGAATACCTCGTCACCCGCGACTTCTTCCGGGACGTGGCGCGCTGCCTGCGGGAGGGTGGCGTCGCGGTGTTCAACACGTTCGCCGACCTGGACCGGCCCGGCGTTTACGGTGATTTCCTCGCCACGCTCGGGATGGAGTTCCCCCACGCGACCGTCTACCGCCCCGACCCGTCGGGCTCGCGCCACGTGAACAGCTTCGTGGTCGCCTCGGCCACCCCGCTCGCCTCGCCCGCGTTCACCAGCACGCTCGAGGTACCCGGTCGCCACGCCGGCGCGCTGCGCGAGATGCTCGGGCGGCCGATGGGCCCCGAGGCGCTTCGGGCCGGTCGCGGCCAGGTGGTGACCGATGCCCGCAATTCGGGCACCCTCGACATCGCGGCGGCGCAGCTCGCCTATCGTCGCCTCGTGATCGAGACGGTTCCGCCGGCCTTCCTCGTCAACTGACCGCTGGCGGGCATGGTTGCCCGCGTACCGCCCGCCCGCATGCCCCTCCTGCCCGGAACCTCGCACAGCCCCCGCCGTCCGGCCGCCCGTCGAGGCGGACGCAGGCTGCTCGATGCCGCGCTCGGCCTGTTGCTGGCGATCGTCGCGGCCTCGACCGCCGCGCAGGGCTTGCCGCTGCCCCCTGCCGGCGAGGGTTCGCAGCGCCGGGTACAGGTCGAACTGCTGCCGGAGACGACCAGCGTCGCGCCCGGGACCACCCTCACCGCGCTGCTCAGGATGCGCATCGCGCCCGGCTGGCACACCTACTGGCGCAATCCCGGCGACTCCGGACTGCCCACCACGCTCGCGTGGTCGGTACCGCCAGGCATCGAAACCGGTGAAATCCAGTGGCCGGTACCGCACCGGCTGCCGGTCGGCCCGCTGATGAATTACGGCTACGAACGCGAGGCGCTGCTGCTCGTCCCGCTGCGAGTGTCTGCCGACTTCAGCCAAGGCCGGCTCGCGGTCGCAGCGCGTGCCGAGTGGCTGGTCTGCCGCGAGGTCTGCATCCCCGAATCGGCTCCGGTGGCCTTCGAGATACCGGTCCTGCGCGGCGAGGCTCGGGTCGATGCGCGCGTGCAGGCGCTGTTCGTCCAGGCTCGGGCGGCGCGGCCTGCGTCGGGTGCGGACTGGCGGATCGCCGCCACGCATGACCGGGGCACCCTCGCGATCACGCTGCAGCCCCCGCCCGGGCAGGTGCTCCCCGCGGGAAATCCCTACCACTACGCGGCCGCGAGCGGACTCGTCGCCCACGCACGGGCCCAGACCTGGACCCGTCATGCGGAGGTCCTGCGCCTCGACGTCCCGCTGCAGGCGGGGGCCGTCCCCGCGAGCGTCGACGGGCTCGTGGTCTTCGAAGCCGCCGGGGCCGGCGAGCGGTCGCGTGCGCTCGAGATCCGGGCACCGCTCGCCGCCGTCCATCTCGAGCCGGGCCCGGTGCTTGCCACCGGCCTCAGTGGCGGCGTCCCGGCCGACGCATCCTCAGCGGCAGGCGAGGGCATCGGGCTGGCCGTCGCCCTGCTGCTGGCCGTGCTCGGCGGGCTGGTGCTGAACCTGATGCCCTGCGTGTTCCCGGTGCTGTCGATCAAGCTGCTCACGCTGTCGGGCGAACTCCACTGCACCGGGCACGGTGCGCGCCCCCACGCGCTCGCGTACGCGCTCGGCGTGCTGGCCACGTTCTGGCTGCTGGCGGGCGTGCTGATCGCGCTGCGCTCGGCCGGCGAGCAGATCGGGTGGGGATTCCAGTTGCAGTCGCCCGGCTTCGTGGTCGCGCTGGCGGCCCTGTTCACCCTGCTCGCACTCAATCTCGCGGGCGTGTTCGAGATCGGCAGCCGCCTCGCCGGAACGGCCGGCGAGGCGGCGACCGGACATGGCCTGCGCGGGGCGTTCCTCAACGGCGCGCTGGCGGTGGCGGTCGCGGCGCCTTGCACCGCGCCGTTCATGGGTGCAGCGCTGGGCTACGGGCTGGCACAGCCGGCGCCCGTGGCACTGGCCGTGTTCACGGCGCTGGCCCTCGGCATGGCCGCCCCCTTCGTCGTCATGGCCTGTACGCCGGCACTCGCCCGCCGGCTGCCGCGCCCGGGACCCTGGATGGTGAACTTCCGGCAGGCGATGGCCTTCCCGCTTTTGGGAACGGTCGCATGGCTCGCATGGGTGCTCGGCGCGCAAGCCGGCAATGACGCGGTATTCGGACTGATCGCGGGGCTGGTCGTGCTATCGCTGGCGGCGTGGACCTTCGGCCGGTTCGTGCAGCCGGCACGCAGCGGGCGGACCCGGCTCGTCGCGTTCGTGCTCGCGGGCGCGATCGCGGCGATCGGCCTCTGGCTGGCGTGGCCCGGCGGCAGCGCACGGCAGGCCGCCGTGGCAACGGACAGCCGCTGGCTCGCCTGGTCGGAGGAGACGGTGGCCCGGCTCCGCGCGGAGAACCGCCCGGTATTCATCGACTTCACGGCGGCGTGGTGCGTCACCTGCCAGGTGAACAAGCGCGTGGTCCTCGATTCCCCCGCGGTCGTACGCCGCTTCTCCGAGGCGGGCGTGATCACGCTGCGCGCGGACTGGACCCTGCGCGATCCGGCCATCACCGAGGCGCTGCGCCGCTACGGCCGCAGCGGCGTGCCGGTCTACGTGCTCTATCGCCCGGGAGCATCCGCGCCGGTCGTCCTGCCCGAACTCCTCACCCGCGAAGGGGTGCTCGGGGCGCTGGCCGCGCGCTGAGCATCGTCCGGCGAGCGCCGACGCAACGCCCCCTGCGACAGCAGCGATCCGCGACACCGATCGGCCCCCTCGCCCCCCTGCGCACCGCTCCGGGTGCAGTGCCCTGGCCCGCGCACCGGCGTCCGGCGCGGGTCTACTGCCCCGCATCGGCCTCGGGCCCACCTGGGGAACGCCACGGCCGGCGCCCGGGTCGACCGACCCGACCATGCACACCGCCGCCCCGTCAGCCGGTGGCCGGAGGCGGGCTCAGGCCAGCATGAAACGGGCGATCACCTTGGAGACTTCCGGAGGCACCGAACTGAACTTCACGCCGACCATGAAGCCCCCCTGCTTCTGCGACAGCACCGTGTAGGCCACCGTCGCGGGCAGCTCCACGTTGTAGGCCATGCCGTCGATCACCAGCGGAAACTCCACCCTGCAGGCGAGACGCGCCGGGAGGTTGCGCTCGCAGGTGATGCCGATGCCCGACAGGCTGATGTCCACGCCCCGGGCAGGGATCACCTGCCCGTCGGCCAGCCGCACGCCGACGGCCGAACGCAACACCTTGCGCGGGGCACCGCGTCGCTCGGAGCCATCATTGAAGATCGGGCGCTGCATCGATCATCCGCCTCGGGGGACAGGCCTGTGCGCGGTGCGAGCCGCCGGCATCCGCCGGCGGCTGCCGGCGACGGCCGACTCGCGCGACCTGCATCCCCGCATTGTATGCAATCGGACGACCTTCGGGGCCGCGCGGCGCTCTGGCCTCAGCGATCCCGCCTCGCCAGCCAGTAGACCCCGATCAGCGTCTTGGCTTCGGTCAGTTCGCCCCGATCCGCCGCCGCCAGCAGCGTGTCCAGCGATACGGACTCGACGGCCAGGAACTCGCCGTCCTCGCCGGGGTGGCCGACATGCCGCAGGCCGCGGGCCAGGTAGAAGTCGATGCGCTCGTCGGCATAGCCGACGCAGGGCAGCACGTGGAACGCGAACTCCATGCGCCCGGCCTCGTGGCCGGTCTCCTCGAGCAGTTCGCGATGCGCGGTCCTCAGGCTGGGCTCGCCGGCATCGATCTTGCCGGCGGGGAACTCCAGCGTTTCCACCCCGACCGGATATCGATACTGGCGGACCATCAGCAGCCGCCCGTCGTCGAGCACCGGCAGCACGATCGCCGCACCCGGGTGGCGGATGTACTCGCGGGAAGCCTCCCGCCCGTCGGGCAGGCGCACCCGATCGCGATGCACGCTGAGCAGTGCCCCGTCGAAGACCTGCTCGGACGCCAGCGGGCGCTCGACGAAGTCGTCCATCGCCGCCACCCGGCCCTCGCGCTCAGAGCGAGCGCTGGATCGCCGCCATGCACCACGCCATCAGCGGCTGGGGCGCAAGCCCGAGTGCGAGCACGGCGAGGCCGTTGGCCGACATCAGCACCCGGGAAGGCGTCGAGGCGAGCAGCGGCTGGGGGTCGACCGGATCGTCGAAGTACATCAGCTTCACCACCCGCAGGTAGTAGAACGCACCGATGAGGGACATCATCACGGCGAACACCGCGAGCCACAGCAGGTCGACGTTGACCACCGCGGCCAGCACCGAGAACTTGGCGTAGAACCCCACGGTCGGCGGCACGCCGGCCATCGAGAACATCAGCAGCAGCATCAGGAAGGCACACCACGGGTCGCGCCGCGAGAGCCCGCGCCAGTCATCGAGCGCGTCCGCCTCGAAGCCCCGGCGCGAAGCGAGCAGGATCATGCCGAAGGTGCCGAGGTTCATCAGCACGTAGGCGATCACGTAGAACATCGCCACGGTGTAGCCCATGCCGTTGCCCGCCAGCAGCCCCAGCAGCAGGAAGCCCATGTGCGAGATGCTGGAGTAGGCGAGCATGCGCTTGAGGTTGGTCTGCGCGATGGCCGCGAGGTTGCCCAGCAGCATCGAGAGCACCGCCATCACCGCGAGCATCGACTGCCAGTCGGGCCACAGGCCTTCCATCGAGTCGCCGAGGATGCGGATGAAGAACGCGAAGGCGGCGATCTTCGGTGCCGATCCGATCAGCAGCGTGACCGCGGTCGGCGCGCCGTGGTAGACGTCGGGCACCCACATGTGGAAGGGGACCACGCCGAGCTTGAAGCCCAGCCCCGCCACCACGAACACCAGGCCGAAGACGAGCACGATGCGGTTGGCCTCGCCGCGCGCGATCGCCGTGGCGATCTCGTCGAGCCGCATCGAGCCGGTCGCGCCGTAGACCATCGACATGCCGTAGAGCAGCATGCCCGAGGCCAGCGCACCCAGCACGAAGTACTTCATCGCCGCCTCGGTGGCCGTCGCGGAGTCGCGCTGCAACGCGATCATCGCGTACAGCGAGAGCGAGAGCAGTTCCAGCCCGAGGTAGAGGGTGATGAAGTGGTTGGCCGACACCATCACCATCATGCCCAGCACGGCGAACAGCGTGAGCGACATGAACTCGCCGCGGAACATGTCCCGGTCGGCAAGGTAGCGCCGCGAGTAGGCCAGCAGCACGGCCACCGAGACGAGGATGCACAGCCGCAGCGCGTCGGCGAGCGGATCGTCGACGAACATCATCGAGAAGGTGAACTCGGGCCGCGAGCCGGCGGTGACCACCACGATCACCACGCAGGCGGCCAGCACGCACTGCGTGAGGGCCAGCGTGATCCAGCGGCGCGCATCGCGCACGAACAGGTCGGCCAGCAGCACCGCGCAGGCGGCGGCCAGCATGAACAGCTCGGCGACCGCCGGGGCCAGGTCGGGGATGGGGACGTTCATCTCAGGGCGCGGGTAGTTTGCTCTGCACCAGGCCGAGCAGTTCGTTGACCGAGGCGTCGAGCACCTCGGTGAAGGGCAGTGGCCAGAGGCCCATGCCGAGTACGGCGACCGCCAGCACGCCGAGGATCAGCGCCTCGCGCGCGGTCAGGTCGGACAATGCGGCCACCTCGGCGTTGCCGACCTCCCCGAAGATCACGCGCTTGACCATCCAGAGCGTGTACGCGGCGCCGAAGATCAGCGTGGTGGCGGCCAGGAACGCGTACCAGAAGTTCTCCTCGACCGCCGCCATGATCACCATGAACTCGCCGACGAAACCGCTGGTGCCGGGCAGCCCGGCGTTGGCCATCGCGAAGAGCATGAACAGCGCCGCGAACACCGGCATGGTGTTGGCGACTCCACCGTAGGCGGAGATCTCGCGGCTGTGGACGCGGTCGTAGAGCACGCCCACGCAGAGGAACAGCGCGCCGGACACGAAGCCGTGCGAGACCATCTGGATGACCGCGCCCTGGATGCCCAGGTTGCTGAACAGGAAGATGCCGAGCGTGACGAATCCCATGTGCGCGATCGACGAGTAGGCGATCAGCTTCTTCATGTCGGTCTGCACCAGCGCCACCAGCCCGATGTAGACCACCGCCACCAGCGACAGCGCGATCACCACGCCGGAGAGCGCCGCGCTCGCATCCGGCACCACAGGCAGCGCGAAGCGCAGGAAGCCGTAGCCGCCGAGCTTGAGCATGATGGCCGCGAGCACCACCGAGCCACCGGTGGGCGCCTCGACGTGGGCATCGGGCAGCCAGGTGTGCACCGGCCACATCGGGATCTTCACCGCGAACGCCATGAAGAAGGCGCCGAACACGAGCAGTTGCGCGTGCATCGGGATCGGCGTCTGGTACCAGTCGAGCAGCGAGAAGCTGCCGCCGGAACTCAGGAACAGGTAGATGAGCGCCACGAGCATCAGCAGCGAGCCCAGCAGCGTGTAGAGGAAGAACTTGACGGCCGCGTACACGCGATTGGGGCCGCCCCACACCCCGATGACGATGAACATCGGGATCAGCGTGGCTTCGAAGAAGACGTAGAACAGCACCGCGTCCATGGCCGAGAACACGCCGTTCATCAGGCCCGACATCAGCAGGAAGGCGGCCATGTACTGCGCGACGCGTCGCTCGATCACGCGCCATCCGGCCAGCACCACCAGCACGGTGGTGAACGCGTTGAGCAGGATCAGGAGCAGCGAGATGCCGTCGATGCCCAGGTGGTAGTTGATGTTGAACGCGGGCACCCAGGGCGAGAGTTCGAGGAACTGGAACGCGCCCGAGCGCACGTCGAACCCGATCCACAGGGGCACCGTGGCCGCGAGCCCTGCCACCGCACCGGCCAGAGCGAGCACGCGCGCAAGCCCCGCCCGGCGGTCGTCGCCGGTCGCGAGCACGAGGAGTGCCGAGACGATCGGCACCCAGATGGCAAGGGACAACAGCGGCAGGCTACTCATCGTGTGCAGGTTCCGGTGAGCGGGAGCGCGGGGTCAGAATCCGGTGCGGCTGCGGACGAGCCACATCACGAGCAGACCCAGCACGCCGATCAGCATGGTGAAGGCGTAGGTATAGAGGTAGCCGGACTGCAGCCTCCGGGACAGGCGCGCGGCCTGTCCGACCAGCCACGCCGAGCCGTTGACCATGAGGCCGTCGATCAGCCGCACGTCGCCCACGCGCCAGAACAGGCGCCCGAGCGCACGCGAGCCGTCGCGAAACACGTACGCGTAGACCTCGTCGATCCAGTATTTCGCCGCGAGCACGGAATAGGCGGTCGACAGGCGCGCGGCGATCCGCTCCGGCAGGTCGGGTCGGTGCAGGTACAGGTACCAGGCGAGGACGACGCCGGCCAGCGCGAGCCAGAAGGGGGGCGTGGCAAAGCCGTGCAGCGCCATCGACAGCGGGTCGTGGAGATGGTCGCGCAGGTAGGCCATCGCACCGTGCGCGGGATCCACGTGGATGGCCCCGTCGAAGAAACGGCCCAGCACCATCGGCTCGAGGGCGATCCAGCCGATCACGACCGACGGCACGGCGAGCGCGGCCAGGGGGAGCGTCACCACCCAGGGCGATTCGTGCGGCTTCCCGTCGTGGCCGTGGGGGTCGTGGTGGTCCGCGTGCTCGTCGGCCGGCTTCAGGTGGTAGCGCTCCTGGCCGTGGAACACGAGGAAGTACATCCGGAACGAGTAGAAGGCGGTGACGAACACGCCGGCGATGACGGCGAAGCTCGCGAACCCGGCGCCCGCCACCTGGGCCTCGCCCACCGCCACGATGATCGAGTCCTTGGAATAGAACCCGGACAGGAAGGGCGTGCCGATGAGCGCGAGCGAGCCCACCAGCGAGGTGATCCACGTGATCGGCATGTACCGGCGTACGCCGCCCATCCAGCGGATGTCCTGGTTGTGGTGCATGCCGATGATCACCGAGCCGGCCGCCAGGAACAGCAGCGCCTTGAAGAATGCGTGCGTCATCAGGTGGAAGATCGCCACCGAGTAGGCCGAGGCGCCGAGCGCAACCGTCATGTAGCCCAGCTGGGAGAGGGTGGAGTACGCGACCACCCGCTTGATGTCGTTCTGGACGATGCCGAGCAGGCCCATGAACAGCGCGGTGATCGATCCCGTCACCAGCACCACCGAGAGCGCGGTGTCGGACAGTTCGAACAGGGGGGACATCCGCGCGACCATGAAGATGCCCGCCGTCACCATCGTGGCCGCATGGATCAGCGCCGAGATCGGGGTGGGGCCTTCCATCGAGTCGGGCAGCCAGACGTGCAGCGGGAACTGCGCCGACTTGCCCATCGCCCCGACGAACAGAAGGATGCAGGTCACGGTGATGAGCGACCATTCGACGCCGGGCAGCAGCGCGATCGTGGCATCGCGCAGCTGCGGGGCCCGCTCGAACACCGCCTGGTAATCCAGGGTGCCGAACCACGCGAGCACCAGGCCGATTCCCAGCAGGAAGCCGAAGTCGCCGACCCTGTTGACCAGGAAGGCCTTGAGGTTGGCGTAGATCGCCGTGGGCCGCTTGAACCAGAAGCCGATGAGCAGGTAGGAGACCAGGCCCACCGCCTCCCAGCCGAAGAACAGCTGCAGGAAGTTGTTGCTCATCACCAGCATCAGCATCGAGAAGGTGAAGAGCGAGATGTAGGCGAAGAAGCGCTGGTAGCCCGGATCGTCGTGCATGTAGCCGATGGTGTAGACGTGCACCATCAGCGACACCGAGGTCACCACCAGCATCATCACCGCGGTGAGGGAGTCGATCAGGAAACCCACCTCGAGGGACACGTCGCCCGCGACCAGCCAGGTGTAGACGGTGCCGTTGAAGGTGTTGCCCTCCAGCACGTCGAGGAACACGGCGATCGACGCAAGCAGCGAGACCGCGACGCCGGCGATGGTGGCCACGTGGGCACCGGCGCGGCCGATCCAGCGCCCGAACAGTCCGGCCAGCAGCGCGCCGGCCAGCGGCGCGAGGGGAACGGTGAGATAGAGGCTTTGCATGCTCATCGGCAGGACTCCTGCCCGCCCTCGGATCGCGGATCGCTCATCCCTTCAGGCTCCCGAGATCGTCCACGTGGATCGTGCGCAGGTTGCGGAACAGCGCGACCAGGATCGCCAGGCCGATCGCGGACTCGGCGGCGGCCACCGTCAGGATGAAGAACACGAACACCTGCCCGGACAGATCCTGGAGGTAGTAGCTGAAGGCGATGAAGTTCAGGTTGACCGCGAGCAGGTTCAGCTCGATGGCCATCAGCAGGATGATCACGTTCTTCCGGTTGAGGAAGATGCCCAGCACGCTGATCGCGAACAGCGCCGCGCCAAGGATCAGATAGTGTGAAAGCGGCACCACGGTGCTCGTTCCTCTTGTTCGCGGAGGTTGCGACTGGGCAGCACGTGAGGCGTCCCGGGTTCAGGCCGAGGCCGGCGGCTCGCCGCCGCCCTCGCCTCGCGGCGCGCGCAGGTCGACCAGGCGGACCCGCCCCTCGCGGCGAGCCCGCACCTGCTCGGCCGGATCGATGTAGCGCACGTTCTTGCGCGCGCGCAGCGTGAGCGCGATCGCCGCGACGATCGCCACCAGAAGGATCACCGCCGCGAGCTCGAACGGATACACGTAGTCGGTGTAGAGGACCTGCCCGATCTCGCGGGTGTTGCTGCGGGCGGCGTCCTCGGGCGAGGGTACGCGCACGGCGAGCCCGAACCACGGTCCGGCCAGGGTGGTCGCCATGATGCCCAGCAGCACCAGCGCGAGCGGCAACGCGAGCGGCAGCATCCGCCAGAAGCCCTCGCGCAGGCGGTCGACGTTGATGTCGAGCATCATGATCACGAACAGGAACAGCACCATCACCGCGCCCACGTAGACCAGGATCAGCGTGATGGCGAGGAACTCCGCATGCAGCAGCAGCCACAGGCCTGCGGCCGAGGCGAAGGACAGCACCAGGAACAGCGCGGCGTGCACCGGGTTGCGGGCGGTGACCACGCGCAGCGCCGAGAGCAGCAGGACCGCGCCGAGCGCGTAGAAGACGATTTCCGGGAAGCTCATCGGCACCACTCGATCGCGTCGGGGCGCCCGGCCCCGTGTTCAGCGGTAGTTCGCATCGGCCATCCTGTCGCGCGCGATCTGCTCCTCGTAGCGATCGCCGATCGCGAGCAGCATTTCCTTGGTGTAGACGAGGTCACCGCGCTTCTCGCCGTGGTATTCGAAGATGCGCGTCTCGACGATCGAGTCGACCGGACAGGACTCCTCGCACAGGCCGCAGAAGATGCACTTGGTGAGGTCGATGTCGTAGCGGGTCGTGCGCCTCGTGCCGTCGTCGCGCACGTCGGACTCGATGGTGATGGCCATCGCCGGGCAGACGGCCTCGCACAGCTTGCACGCGATGCAGCGCTCCTCGCCGTTGGGGTAGCGGCGCAGCGCGTGCAGCCCGCGGAAGCGGGGGCTCTGCGGCGTCTTTTCCTCCGGATACTGGACCGTGATCTTGCGGGCGAACAGGTTGCGGCCGGTCAGCGCCATGCCGCGCAGCAGTTCGAGCAGCAGGAAGGATCGGAAGAAGTCCGCGAGGCGGCTCACCATGGCGCGCTCCGGGAGTGTAGGCAACGGACGGCGTTCATTGCGGGTTCAGAACCACCAGGAGAAGGGAGGCCACTCGCGCACGGGGTCCTGCAGCGCGAGGCCGACGAGCACGATCCACACCAGCGTGACCGGGATGAAGACCTTCCAGCCCAGCCGCATGATCTGGTCGTAGCGGTACCTGGGGAAGGTGGCCCTCAGCCACAGGAAACAGAACAGCATGAAGGCGATCTTGGCGAGCAGCCAGTGGAGGCCGGGCGCGAACAGCAGCCCGATCACCGGGATGGCCGCCAGGGCGTCGACCTGGACGGGCGGCAGCCAGCCGCCGAGGAACATGATCGCGGCGAGCGCGGAGATCAGGATCATGTTCGCGTACTCGGCGAGGAAGAACACCGCGAACGCGGTACCCGAGTACTCGACGTGGAAGCCGGCGACGATCTCCGACTCCCCCTCGGCCACGTCGAACGGCGCGCGGTTGGTCTCGGCCACGCCGGCGATGAAATAGACCAGGAACAGCGGCAGGAGCGGGATCAGGTTCCACGACCAGAACCCCGAGCCCGCCTGCGCGGCGACGATGTCCGACAGGTTGAGGCTCGCCGAGACCATGAGCACCCCGACCAGCGCGAAGCCCATCGCGATCTCGTAGGAGACGATCTGCGCGGCCGAACGCATCGCGCCGAGGAAGGCGTACTTCGAGTTCGAGGCCCAGCCGGCCACGATGATCCCGTAGACGCCCATCGAGGTCAGCGCGAGCACGTAGAGCAGGCTCGCGTCGATGTCCGCCAGCACGAGTTCCGGCGAGAACGGGAGTACCGCCCACGCCGCGAGCGCCGGCATGATCGCGAGGGTGGGCGCCGCGAGGAACAGCACCCGGTTCGCGCCGGTCGGGACCACGATCTCCTTGAAGATCAGCTTGAAGACGTCCGCGAACGGTTGGGCGAGTCCTGCCGTCCAGCCCAGGCCGAACGCGGACACGCGGTTGGGCCCGATGCGCAGCTGCATGTAGCCGATCACCTTGCGCTCGGCCAGCGTGAGGAAGGCCACGCACAGCGTGATCGGGATCACGATCGCCAGGATCTTCGCGAGCGTCCACACCACCGGCCACGCCGCCCCGAACAGGTTTTCGAGTGCCGTCATCGTCTCAGTCCACCGTCGCCGGGACCGCGGCGGTCGCCGCCGCCACCCGTTCCACCCGCACCGTCCCGAAGGCAGGACCCAGCGCCAGCGTCTGCGGGGTGCCCACGGGCACCATCACGCAGCCGTGCGCGAGCCGCGGGTCGCGCAGCGCCGGCAGGACCACCTCCGCGCCGTCGGCCACGGCGATCCGGACGCGATCGCCGGGCGACAGCGACAGCCGTGCCCAGACATCGGTGGCCAGCGCCGCCTCGGGCGCAGCCGCGTCGCGCGTGGACTGCAGCGCGGGCGCCCTGCGCGCGAGGGCGTCGGCATCGTGGATGCGCACCGGCCCGACCCTCTCGATCGCGTCGGACGGGGCGGGGGCCGCCGCGTCGAGGTCGATGCGCCCCCAGGCGTCCTCGAGCAGCCCCGAATCGCAGCCGGTGAGTGGCACGGCATCGAGCGGCATCCCTGCACGCACGGCCTCGGCGGACTCCTGCTCGAAGCCTTGCAGCCCGAGCAGGTTGCCCAGCACTCGAAGCACCTTCCAGCCGGGGCGAGTGTCGCCCAGGGGCCGCACGACCGCGCTGAAGGTCTGCGCGCGCCCTTCCGCATTGACGAACGTGCCCGGTGTCTCGCTGAACGGGGCGATCGGCAGGATCACGTGCGCGTACTCGAGCGCCCGGTGCTCGAAGGGGGACAGGGCCACCACGAAGCGCGCCGCGCGCAGGGCCGCCAGGGCCGCCGCGCCGTCCGCGCAGTCGAGTTCGGGCTCCGCGCCCAGCAGCAGGTAGGCCTGGCGCGGCGATTCGATCATGCGACGGGCGTCGAGTCCGCCCGCTGCGGGCTGGGCCCCGGCGAGCGCCGCGCCGAGGCTGTTGGCCGCGAACCCGGTACGGCCCGCTCGGGCGCCGCAGAGCTCGGCCAGCGCGACGGCTAGCAGTTCGAGTTCGGCGAAGCGCGGATGCTGCTCGGCGAGGTTCCCCAGCCAGACCACCGCGCTCGACGCCGCGAGAAGGTCGTCGGCGACGCGCTGGGCATCGGCGCTCACCTCCACCGGTGCCAGCCGCTCGGACAGCCCCGCGGGCAGTCGCTCGGGGCGGGCCTGGGCGGCCGCCTTCACCACCTGGGCGAGCGCGTTGACCATCGCGGCCGGCCGCACCACCGTCTCGCTGGCGAGCGGGAGCATCGCATCCTGGGCGAACGGGTTGATCAGGTGTACCCGCATGCCGCGTCGCGCCGCCTGCCGCAGGCGCTGGGCGAGCAGCGGATGGTCCTTGCGCAGCACGCTGCCGACCACGAGCACGCGGTCGGCGGCACCGATCCCCGCCAGCGGCAGGCCCAGCCACGGGATACCCCGTCTGAGGCCGTCCATCCGGAAGTCGCGCTGGCGCAGGCGGTGGTCGATGTTCTCGCTGCCCAGCCCGCGCACCAGCGAGGCGAACAGGCGCAGCTCCTCGAGCGTCTGGTGGGCGCTGGCGAGCGCACCCACGGACTGGGGGCCGTGGTCGCGGATGACTTCGCGCAGGCCGTTGGCGACCCGCTCGAGCGCCTCGGGCCAGTCGGCCTCGCGCCACTGTTCGCCGTCGCGCACCAGCGGGCGAACCTGCCGCTGCTCGGAGTTCAGCGCCTCGTAGGAGAAGCGGTCCTTGTCCGAAATCCAGCACTCGTTGACCGCGTCGTTCTCGCAGGGCACCACCCGCATCACCCGGTTGCCCTTCACCTGCACCACGATGTTGGCGCCCAGGCTGCAATGCGGGCTGATCGAGCGCCGGCGCGACAACTCCCAGGTCCGGGCGCTGTAGCGGAACGGCTTCGAGGTGAGTGCCCCGACGGGACACACGTCGATCATGTTGCCGGACAGTTCCGAGTCGACGGTGCGAGCGACGAACGGCATGATCTCGGAGTGCTCGCCGCGGCCCGCCATGCCCAGTTCCATCACCCCGGCGATCTCCTGGCCGAAGCGAACGCAGCGCGTGCAGTGGATGCAGCGCGTCATGTCGGTGGAGATCAGCGGGCCGAGATCCTTGTTCGGGACCACGCGCTTGGCTTCGTCGAAGCGCGAGCTGCTCCCGCCATAGCCCACCGCCAGGTCCTGCAACTGGCACTCCCCGCCCTGGTCGCAGATCGGGCAGTCGAGCGGATGGTTGATCAGCAGGAATTCCATCACGCCCTTCTGGGCGGCGACCGCCTTCGGCGTGTGGGTCCAGACCTTCATGCCCTCGGCCACCGGGGTGGCGCACGCCGGCAGCGGCTTGGGCGCCTTCTCGACCTCGACCAGGCACATCCGGCAGTTCGCCGCGATGGACAGGCGCGGGTGGTAGCAGAAGTGCGGGACGAACACGCCCAGCGCGTTGGCCGCCTCCATCACCGTGGCGCCATCGCGCACTTCAACCGGCTTGCCGTCGATTTCCAGTTTCGCCATGTCGGATCTGTCGGGTGAGTCTCGTCGGTGCCCGGGCAGGGCCCGGATCAGAGGTAGGGCGCCACGAGGCAGCGCCCGTGGTCGATGTGGTGCTGGAACTCGTCGCGGAAGGTCTTCACGAAGGCACGCACCGGCATCGCCGCCGCATCGCCCAGCGCACAGATGGTGCGGCCCTGGATGTTGTCGGCGAGGTTGAGCAGCAGGTCGAGGTCCTCCTGGCGGCCGCGTCCGTGCTCGATGCGGTCGACCACGCGCCACAACCAGCCGGTGCCCTCCCGGCAGGGCGTGCACTGCCCGCAGGACTCCTCGTAATAGAAGTACGACAGGCGCAGCAGGCTGCGCACCATGCAGCGCGTCTCGTCCATCACGATCACCGCCCCCGAACCGAGGAAGGAGCCGGCCTTCTGGATCGAGTCGTAATCCATGTCGAGCGCCATCATGGTCTCGGCCGTCAGCACCGGCATGGACGATCCGCCGGGAATCACCGCCTTGAGCTTGCGGCCGCCGCGCACGCCACCGGCCATCTCCAGCAGCTTGGCGAAGGGCGTGCCGAGCCGGATTTCGTAGTTGCCGGGCCGCTCGACGTCACCCGAGACCGAGAAGATCTTGGTGCCGCCGTTGTTCGGCTTGCCCAGGTCGAGGAAGGCGGCGCCACCGTGGTTGATGATCCACGGCACCGCGGCGAAGGTCTCGGTGTTGTTGATGGTGGTGGGCTTGCCGTACAGCCCGAACGTGGCCGGGAACGGCGGCTTGAAGCGCGGCTGCCCCTTCTTGCCTTCGAGCGACTCGAGCAGCGCGGTCTCCTCGCCGCAGATGTAGGCGCCATAGCCATGGTGCGCGTGCAACTGGAAGGAGAACTCGCTGCCCAGGACCCGCTCGCCCAGGTAGCCGGCCGCACGCGCCTCCTCGAGCGCCTCCTCGAAGCGCTCGTACACCTCCCAGATCTCGCCGTGGATGTAGTTGTAGCCCACGGTGATGCCCATCGCGTAGGCGCCGATGGCCATCCCCTCGATCAGGATGTGCGGGTTGTAGCGGAGGATGTCGCGATCCTTGAACGTCCCGGGTTCGCCCTCGTCGGAATTGCAGACGAGATAGCGCTGCCCGGTGTAGTTCTTCGGCATGAAGCTCCACTTGAGGCCGGTGGGAAAGCCCGCGCCCCCTCGCCCGCGCAGCCCGGAGGCCTTGAGTTCGGCGATCACCTGCTCGGGCGTGATTCCTTCGGACAGGATGCGGCGCAGCGCCCGGTAGCCTCCGCGCGCCTCGTAGTCGGCCAGCCGCCAGTTCAAGCCATTCAGGCCGCCGAGGATGACGGCGTCGGGGCCGTAGCGGCCCGGGGCGAAGGGCAGGGACGGCGTGGTCACGACTGGCCCTCCCGGCGGAGTTCGTCGAGGAGCACGTCGATCTGCACCGCGTCCATCCGGCAGAGCATCCGGGTGTTGTTGCGCAGGATCACCGGTGCATCCCCGCAGGCGCCCATGCACTCGCCTTCCTTCAGGGTGAAGCAGCCATCGGCGGTGGTCTCGCCGAAGCCGATGCCCAGCCTCGACTTCAGGTGTTCGGCCGCCACGTTGGCCCCCTGCAGCGCGCAGGGCAGGTTGGTGCACAGGGTGAGCTTGTGCCGGCCGACGGGCTCGAGGTCGTACATCGTGTAGAAGGTGGCCACCTCGTAGACCGCCACCGACGGCATGCCGAGGTACTGCGCGACGAAATCCATCGTCGCCGCAGACAACCAGCCGCGTTCTTCCTGGGCGATCGCGAGCGCGGCCATCACCGCCGACTGGCGCTGGTCGGCGGGGTACTTGGAGACGGCTCGGTCGATGCGCGCGAGCGACTCGGGCGATAGCGGAGCGACGGCGTTTTCCGGGGCTGGGGCGTTCATCGGGATGCGGGGCGGTATCAGTCGGGCGGGCTCAGCGGTCGATCTCGCCGAACACGATGTCCTGGGTGCCGATGATCGCCACCACGTCGGCGATCATGTGTCCCCTGGACATCTCGTCGATCGCGGCGAGGTGGGCGAAACCCGGGGCGCGGATCTTCAGGCGGTAGGGCTTGTTCGCGCCGTCGGAGACGAGGTAGATGCCGAACTCGCCCTTCGGGTGTTCGACCGCCGCATAGGCCTCGCCCGCGGGTACGTGCATGCCCTCGGTGAAGAGCTTGAAGTGGTGGATCAGCTCTTCCATGCTGGTCTTCATGTCGACGCGATGCGGCGGCGCGACCTTGTGGCTGTCCGACATCACCGGACCGGGGTTGCGGCGCAGCCAGTCCACGCACTGGCGCACGATGCGGTTGGACTGGCGCATCTCCTCGATGCGCACGAGGTAGCGGTCGTAGCAGTCGCCGTTCGTGCCCACCGGCACCGAGAAGTCGAGCTGGTCGTAGACCTCGTAGGGCTGCTTGCGGCGCAGGTCCCATTCGACGCCGGAACCCCGCAGCATCGGCCCGGTGAAACCGAGCTGGAGCGCGCGCTCGGGCGAGACCACCCCGATGCCCACCGTGCGCTGCTTCCAGATGCGGTTGTCGGTGAGCAGGGTCTCGTACTCGTCCACGCAGCCCGGGAATCGCTCGGTGAACGCCTCGATGAAGTCCAGCAGCGAACCCTGCCGGGTTTCGTTGAGGCGCCGGACGTCGGCCTCGCTGCGGAGGGTGGACGGCTGGTACTGCGGCATCCGGTCGGGGAGGTCGCGATAGACGCCGCCGGGGCGGAAGTAGGCCGCGTGCATGCGCGCGCCGGAGACCGCCTCGTAGCAGTCCATCAGGTCCTCGCGCTCGCGGAAGCAGTAGAGGAACACCGTCATCGCGCCGATGTCCAGGCCGTGCGCACCCAGCCACAGCAGGTGGTTGAGCATGCGCGTGATCTCGTCGAACATCACCCGGATGTACCGCGCGCGCAGCGGCGGCGCGACCCCGGTGAGTTTCTCGATCGCCATCACGTAGGCGTGCTCGTTGCACATCATCGACACGTAGTCGAGCCGGTCCATGTACGGCACCGACTGCAGGAAGGTGCGCGTCTCGGCCAGCTTCTCGGTCGCGCGATGCAGCAGGCCGATGTGCGGATCGGCACGCTCGATCACCTCGCCGTCGAGTTCCAGCACCAGCCGCAGCACCCCGTGGGCTGCCGGGTGCTGGGGCCCGAAGTTCATCGTGTAGTTCTTGATCTCGGCCATGTCTGACGTCTGTGTGGGCACCTGCCGCCGCGGAGCGGCTGTCAGTCCCTGCGCATTGCCTCGCTGTCGGCGTAGTTCGCCTCGCGGACGATCCGGGGCACCACTTCGCGCGGCTCGATGGTCACCGGCTGGTACACCACGCGCTTCTGATCCGGGTCGTAGCGCATCTCGACGTAGCCCGAGATCGGGAAGTCCTTGCGGAAGGGATGCCCGACGAACCCGTAGTCGGTGAGCAGGCGCCGCAGGTCGGGGTGTCCTTCGAACACGATGCCGTACAGGTCGAAGGCCTCGCGCTCGTACCAGTTCGCTCCCGCCCAGACCCCGGTGACCGAGGGCAGCAGCGGGAAGTCGTCGTCCGGCGCGAAGGCACGCAACCGCAACCGGTTGTTGTGCGCGATCGACAGCAGGTGCAGCACCGCGGCGTAGCGCGGGCCGTCCCATGAGCCTTCGCCATGGGCCAGGTAGTCCATGCCGCACAGGTCGATGAGCTGCTCGAAGCGCAAGGCCGGCGCGTCGCGCAGCGCCTGCGCGCACGCGGCGAGGTCGGCCCCGCTCGCCAGCGTGACGGTGACCTCGCCCAGTCGCAGGTCGACCGTCGAGGCCCGCGCCCCCAGTTCCGCCTCGACGGCGGCCTTCAGTTGTTCGGGCTGCAGGCTCATCGCGCGATCGTGCTCTGCCGGCGGATCTTGTTCTGCAACTGGATGATCCCGTAGAGCAGCGCCTCGGCCGTCGGCGGGCATCCCGGCACGTACACGTCGACCGGCACGATGCGATCGCAGCCGCGCACCACCGAGTACGAGTAGTGGTAGTAGCCACCACCGTTGGCGCAGGAACCCATCGAGATCACCCAGCGCGGCTCGGCCATTTGGTCGTACACCTTGCGCAGGGCCGGCGCCATCTTGTTGCACAGGGTGCCGGCGACGATCATCACGTCCGATTGCCGCGGGCTGGGCCGGAAGATCACGCCGAACCGGTCCATGTCGTAGCGCGACGCACCGGCGTGCATCATCTCCACCGCGCAACAGGCGAGGCCGAAGGTCATCGGCCACAGCGAACCGGTGCGCGTCCAGTTGATCAGCTTGTCGGCCGTCGTGGTGACGAACCCACGCTCGGCCCCCGGGAAGGCGCCCTCGCCCGCTGCGGACGGCGCCGCCACTGCCGCATCGCTCATCGAAACGTCTCCGGACGGGCCACGCGCGTGCGAGCGACCCTGCCTGCGGTCACTCCCACTCGAGCGCGCCCTTCTTCCACTCGTAGATGAAGCCCACCACCAGGATGCCGAGGAACAGCAGCATCGCGGTGTAACCGAACCAGCCGATCTCGTCGATCACGACCGCCCAGGGAAAGAGGAAGGCGATCTCGAGGTCGAACAGGATGAACAGGATGGCGACCAGGTAATAGCGGACGTCGAACTTCATCCGCGCATCCTCGAACGCCTCGAAGCCGCACTCGTAGGGGGAGAGTTTCTCCGGATCGGGACGGTTGACCCCGCTCGCGGTGCTCGCCAGCCAGCCCACCAGCGGCAGCACCAGCCCGAACGCGAGCCCGACGCCGATGAACATCAGGATGGGGAGGTAGTTTTCCAGCAACGTACGCTCTGCTTCCGCAACGGACGCGCCGCGCGTGTGAGCCGGGGGCCGGCGGGCGCAATTGCGCCTCCCGCGCCCCGCGCCGCATCGCCAGGCCATCGGAAGGCCGGGAACCGGCGCCGCTCATGCCCGCCCGGTCAGGCGACCGGGCCGGAACCGCCGCTGCGCGTCAGGGTTGTGGCCGGGGAGGCGATCCCCGACCCTGGTGTCCAGCGTACGACGCCTCTCGCCGTCGCCGGATTTCTGTGGTGCCCACGATCAGACTCGAACTGATACGGCTTTCGCCACTGCCCCCTCAAGACAGCGTGTCTACCAATTCCACCACGTGGGCACTGCCAGTCCTGCCCGGAGCATCCCCGGCCGTCCCGCAGGATCGTCCGTCGATTTCTCCGTCGGGCCGTATTCTCTCTTATTTTCGCGCCGCGCGTTCACCCTTTGCGCGGAAAATTTTGCCCGGGATCCATGCCCCGGCTTCGCGCACGCACGACGCTGGCTTTGCGGTCACTTCTTCTCGGGTTGCGCAGCCATGCCGGTGGGCGCCGGCACGCTCGGGTCGGCCGCCGGGGCGCTGGGCGCCGGGACCTGCGACGTGCCCGCAGGCGCCGGAACCGCAGGCGCGGGGACGCTTTCCATCAGGCTGCGTGCGCGCGTGTTCTGGCTGCCGAGATAGGTGAGCAGCAGGCTCGTGCAGAAGAACACGGTGGCGAGGATCGCGGTGACACGGCTCAGGAAGTTCGCCGAGCCGCTCGACCCGAAAAGGCTGCCCGCCGAGCCGCTTCCGAATGCCGCCCCCATGTCCGCACCCTTGCCATGCTGCAGGAGCACCAGCACGACGATGGCGCCGGCGGCGAGCACGTGAAACACCAGAATCAGTCCCTGCAGCATCGTGTGATCTCCATTGACTCCGCGGCAGACGCGCGGGAGCCGGGGCCCAAGGGTAGCGACGACCGCCGCCGTGCGGCGAACGACGGGCTCAGTCGAAGGCCCGGCAGATGGGTTCGAACTCCTCGATCGAGAGCGAAGCGCCGCCGATCAGCCCGCCGTCGATGTCGGGCATCGCAAACAGTTCACGCGCATTGGCCGGCTTCACGCTGCCGCCGTAGACCACGGTTGCGCCCGCGCCGGCCGCACCCAGGCGCGCCCGGATGAATGCATGCACCGCCTGCGCCTGCCCGGGCGAGGCTGTCCGGCCGGTGCCGATCGCCCAGACCGGCTCGTAGGCGATGACCGCCTCGGCCAGCGCCGGGGCCCCGAGCCGCGAGAGGCAGGCATCGAGTTGCTCGGCGACCACCGCCTCGGTACGGCCGGCCTCCCGCTCCTCCAGCGTCTCGCCGACGCAGACGATGGGCGTCAGGCCGGCCGCCATGACCGCCTGCGCCTTCGCGGCGACCCGGTCGCTGGTCTCGGCATGCAGCGAGCGCCGCTCGGAGTGGCCGACGATCACCCAGCGCGAACCGAACTCGGCGACCATCGCCGCGGAGACCTCGCCGGTGTACGCGCCCCGGGGATGTGCGCTGGCGTCCTGGGCACCCCAGCCGATCGGGCACCCGTCGAGGAGGTCGCGCGCCTGCGCGAGGTACGGGAACGGCACGCATACGCCCACGCGACACGGGGCGTCCGCAAGGCGCTCGCGAAGCCGGCCGAGGAGCTTCGCGTTGGACGCGAGCTCGCCGTGCATCTTCCAGTTGCCCACCACCGTGCGCGCGCGCATGACCACCCTGCCTCGGGAAACCCGCGACTCTACCGCCGCTCGTGCGGCAGCGTCAAACCGGGCGCCCTTGCGTGCGCGCAAGCGCATCGGCAGGCGGAACCTGCGCGGACATTCCGCGCGGTGCGGGCGGGGCGGCGCGCACGGGGCGCGCGGACCGTATCCCCCGGGGGCGCCCGGAGCCGTGCCGGCCCCGGGCCGCGGCCCGGCGTCCCCCGGAACCGCGCGGCGCCCGGCCCGCGCGGCACCATTGGCAGCGGCCCGCGGGCCCGAGCAGGACGATCAGCCGAAACGACCGGTGATGTAGTCCTCGGTTTCCTTGCGGGCGGGCTTGATGAACAGCGTCTCGGTCATGCCGAACTCCATCAGCTCGCCGAGGTACATGTAGGCCGTGTAGTCGGACACGCGGGCGGCCTGCTGCATGTTGTGGGTGACGATCACGACCGTGTAGTCCTGCTTGAGCTCGTTGATGAGCTCCTCGATCTTGGCGGTGGAGATCGGGTCGAGCGCCGAGCACGGCTCGTCGAGCAGCAGCACCTCGGGGCGGATCGCGATGCCGCGCGCGATGCACAGCCGCTGCTGCTGCCCCCCGGAGAGGCTGGTGCCGCTCTGGTGCAGCTTGTCCTTCACTTCGTTCCACAGCGCCGCGCGGTTGAGCGCCCATTCCACCCGCTCGTCCATTTCGGAGCGTTGAAGCTTCTCGAACAGTCGCACGCCGAAGGCGATGTTCTCGTAGATGGTCATCGGGAACGGAGTGGGCTTCTGGAACACCATGCCCACGCGGGCGCGGATGAGCGACACGTCATCGCGCGACGACAGGATGTCCTCTCCATCGAGAAGAACCCGGCCCTCGGCCCGCTGCTCGGGGTAGAGCTCGAACATGCGGTTGAACACGCGCAGCAGCGTCGACTTGCCGCAACCGGAGGGCCCGATGAAGGCGGTCACCCGCTTCTCGGGGATCTCGAGGTTGATGGACTTCAGCGCGTGGAAGGCACCGTAATAGAAGTTGAGGTCCTCGACCCGGATCTTGGTCGGCGCCACCGCCGCGAGGGCGGGCTGATCGGAGGCAGCGAAGGCAGTGTCGGTCACGGCTCAGTCCTTCTTGCGAAACAGCACGCGGGCGACGATGTTCAGGGCCAGCACACCGATGGTGATGAGGAAAACTCCCGCCCACGCCATCTTCTGCCAGTTCTCGAACGGGCTCAGCGCGAACTTGAAGATGGTCACCGGCAGGTTCGCCGTGGGCTCGAGCAGGTTCATCGTCCAGAACTGGTTGGACAGCGCGGTGAAGAGCAGCGGTGCGGTCTCCCCCGCGATGCGGGCCACCGCCAGCAGCACGCCGGTCACCACGCCGGCGCGAGCCGCCTTCAGCGTGACCAGCATCACCACCTTCCACTTCGGCGCGCCCAGCGCGTAGGCCGCCTCGCGCAGCTGGTTGGGAATCAGCTGCAGCATGTTCTCGGTGGTTCGCACCACGACCGGGATGACGATCAGCGCGAGCGCGAGGATGCCCGCGACGCCGGAGAAGGTCTTCATCTTCGCGACGACCACCGCGTAGATGAACAGGCCGATCACGATCGACGGGGCCGACAGCAGGATGTCGTTGACGAAACGGGTGGTCTCGCCCAACCAGCCCCGGCGTCCGTACTCGCCCAGGTAGATGCCCGCGAGAACCCCGATCGGCGTGCCGAGCGCGGTGGCGAGCGCCACCATGACCAGGGATCCGTAGATCGCATTGGCGAGCCCGCCGCCCGGCACGTTCGGCGCGGGCGTCATCTCGGTGAACAGCGAGAGCGAGATGCCTCCCACCCCGCGCACGGCGGTCTCGATCAGGATCCAGATCAGCCAGACGAGGCCGAAAGCCATCGCGGCGAGCGACAGCGCGAGGGCGACGGCATTGATCACCTTGCGCCGCCGATGCAGGCGCAGTCGCGGGTCGTCTGCGGTCCAGGTGCTCATGAACGCCCTCCTTCCGCCTTCTCCATCCGCGACAGCAGCACCTTGGAGGCCGCCAGCACGACGAAGGTGATCACGAACAGGATCAGGCCGAGCAGGATCAGCGAGGACTCGTGCAGGCTTCCCGGGTTGGCCTCGGCGAACTCGTTGGCCAGCGCGGACGTGATGCTGTTGGCGGCGTCGAACAGCGAGATGCTGTTCAACTGGTTCACGTTGCCGATCACGAAGGTGATGGCCATCGTCTCGCCCAGCGCACGTCCCAGCCCGAGCATGATCCCGCCGACCACGCCGGCCTTGGTGTAGGGCAGCACCACCTTCCAGACCACCTCCCAGGTGGTGGCCCCGAGCCCGTAGGCCGATTCCTTCAGCAGCGCGGGGGTCACCTCGAACACATCCCGCATCACCGCCGCGATGAACGGGATGATCATGATCGCGAGGATGATCGACGCGCACAGGATCCCGATGCCCACCGGCGGCCCCTGGAACAGCGCGCCGATCACCGGCACGCCGCCGAACACGTTCTGCAGCGGGATCTGCACGTAGTCGGAGAAGATCGGCGCGAAGACCAGCAGGCCCCACATCCCGTAGACGATCGAGGGCACCGCGGCCAGCAGCTCGATCGCGGTGCCCAGCGGACGGCGCAACCAGCCCGGGGACAACTCGGTGAGGAAGAGCGCGATCCCGAAGCTCACGGGCACGGCGATCAGCAGCGCGATGAACGAGGTGATCAGCGTCCCGTAGATCATCACCAGTCCGCCGAACCGCTCGCGCACGGGATCCCACTCGGCGGTGTGGAAGAACGCAAGACCGAATTCGCGCAGCGAGGGAATCGCGCCGATCACCAGCGAGATGATGATGCCCACCAGCAGGCTGAGCGTGATGAAGGCCGCGCCCGCGGTGAGCCATTTGAAGATCCGGTCACCCAGCCGGTCGTCGCGGCGCACCGGCGCCGGCGCTGGGGACTGGGGCTCGGACCGACTGCCCGTTGCGGGTTCTGCGCCCAGGGTCGCCTCCATCAGCAGGGCTCCGGTGGTGCCGGCAGCCGGTTCGTCGACCGCCGCCGGCGGGCCCGCCGTTCGGGCCGGGGTTCGGACGGTCAGCGGAAGGATACCGGCTTGCCGGCGACATCGCGCATCTGGCCCCACTGCGCGCGGATCGCCTTGATTACCGCGGGCGGCATCGGTACGTAGTCGAGTTCCTCCGCGGTCTTGCCCCCGTTGTCGTAGGCCCAGTCGAAGAAGCGCAGTACCGCGGCGGCGTTGGCCGGACGATCCTGCGACTTGTGCATCAGGATGAAGGTCGCGCCACTGATCGGCCAGGAGGCCTTGCCGGGCTGGTCGGTGAGGATCTGGTAGAACGACTTCGTCCAGTCGGCTCCGGCCGCTGCGGCGGCGAAGGTCGTGTCGTCGGGGGCTACGAACTGGCCGTCACGGTTCTGCATCAGCGCGTAGGACAACTTGTTCTGCTTCGCATACGCGAACTCGACGTATCCGATCGAGTTGGGCAGGCGCTGCACGAACGCGGTGACGCCCTCGTTGCCCTTGCCGCCCGCGCCGGTCGGCCAGTTCACCGCCGCTCCCTCGCCGACCTTGGCCTTCCACTCGGGGCTGACCTTGGACAGGTAGTTGGTGAAGATGAAGGTGGTGCCGGATCCGTCGGCACGGCGCACCGGGGCGATCGCCGCGTCGGGCAGCGCCAGGCCGGGATTGAGCTTGGCGATGGCCGGGTCGTTCCAGCGGGTCACCTTGCCGAGGAAGATGTCGGCCAGTACGGCGCCAGACAGGCGCAACTGCCCCGGTTTGATGCCCTGCACGTTGACGATCGGCACCACGCCGCCGATCACCGTCGGGAACTGCATCAATCCGTCCTTGGCCAGTTCCTCGTCGGTCAACGGCTGGTCGGACGCCCCGAAGTCGACCGTCTTTCCGCGGATCTGCCGCATCCCGCCCCCCGAGCCGATCGACTGGTAGTTGATGCGGACGCCGGTGGCCTTGTTGTAGTCGGCCGCCCAGCGGGCATAGAGCGGCGCGGGGAAGGTCGCGCCCGCGCCGGTGATTTCCTTCACCTGGGCAACGGCGGCGCCGCCAGTCGCGGCGAGGGCAGCGAACGCAAGCGTCGCAAGTGACTTGCCAAAGCGGATCATGAAACTGTCCTCATGGGTGGGGAGACGTCAGGCCGCGAGTCTAGGCGTCGTACGTGACAGGCTTGTTACAGGCCGCTCCCGCACCGCCAGGCGAACAGTCGGGCCGACCTCGCGCGCCGCAAGCCGTCGAGATGCGGGGACGGAAACGACAGCGCCGCCCCGACAGCCAGACCGCCCACGACGGACACCGTGCGGCACCCGCGGCGGGCGCTCGGTCGGGCATGACGCCCGTGTCCGGGCTCCAGTCGGGGCAGCCAGTGCCCCCCTCAAGCCGCTCGACGTGGACGATCCGGGACTCCGCGGACCTCAGCTCCCGACCGCGGAGGCCGCCCGGACGGCCCCGGCAATCTCTCCCGCCCAGCGGCGCGCCAGCGGCTCGTCCTCGGCCTCGACCATCACCCGGATCAGCGGCTCGGTACCCGAGGGCCGCAGCAGTACCCGGCCGCGCGGGCCCAGTGCGGACTGCGCCGCGGCCACGGCCGCCGCCACCGCGGGGGATTCGAGCCCCGCCGTACGATCGGCCGCCGGGACGTTGATCAGCACCTGCGGCCACAGCGCCAGCGCCCCCGCGGTCTCGGCGAGCGGGCGACCGCTGCGAACGAGGGCGCTCAGCACCTGCAGCGCGGAGACGATCCCGTCGCCCGTGGTGTGCCGGTCCAGGCACAGGATGTGCCCGGAGTTCTCGCCCCCCAGCGCCCACCCGCGCTCGAGCAACTGCTCGAGCACGTAGCGATCACCCACGCGGGCGCGGGCGAACGCGATGCCGCGGTCGAGCAGCGCGCGCTCCAGCGCGAGGTTGCTCATCTGGGTTCCGACCACGCCGCCGCGCAGCTCGCCCCGCTCGAACCGGTCCATCACGATCGCGTAGAGCAGCTGGTCGCCGTCGTAGAGGGTGCCCGATGCATCGCACATCACGACACGGTCGCCGTCGCCGTCGAGCGCGATGCCGAGGTCGGCCCCGTGCGCGGCCACGGCCGCGCACACCGCGCCCGGATGCGTGGCGCCGACCTCGCGGTTGATGTTGAATCCGTCGGGCTGGTGGCCGATCGCGACCACCTCGGCGCCGAGCTCGTGCAGCACCGGCCCGGCGATGTGATAGGTCGCCCCGTGCGCGGAGTCGACCACGATGCGAAGCCCCCGCAGGTCGCGATCGCCGGGGAAGGTCGCCTTGCAGAATTCGATGTAGCGGCCCGCGGCGTCGGCAATGCGCCGCGCGCGTCCCAGCCCGTCCGAGGCGCGGGTGAGCAGCGGCTCGTCGATCTCGCGCTCGATCTCCAGCTCCACCGCATCGGGCAGCTTGTTGCCGTCGCCCGAGAAGAACTTGATGCCGTTGTCCTCGTACGGGTTGTGCGAGGCGCTGATCACGATGCCGGCGGCCAGTCGCAGCGCGCGGGTGAGGTAGGCGACCGCGGGCGTGGGCATCGGTCCGCAGAGGTGGACGTCCACGCCGGCGGCCGACAGCCCGGCCTGGAGCGCCGACTCCAGCATGTAGCCGGAGACGCGGGTGTCCTTGCCGATCACGACGCCCGGGTGCGAGCCGTCCCCGCCGCGGGTCGACCGACCGGGGGCCGCCAGCACCCGGCCGGCCGCATTGCCCAGACGCATCACGAAATCGGGCGTGATCGGCGCCTCGCCGACCCGTCCGCGCACCCCGTCGGTGCCGAAATACCGCCTGCCCACCGTACCTCCCCGATGGCCGCCGCGGACCGTCGCCCGACCCTCAGGGCCGCGACCCGGCTGCTCCCATCTCCAGCGCCTGCCAGACGCGGAGCGCATCGCGCGTCTCCCGCACGTCGTGCACGCGAATTATGTCAGCGCCCTGCCCTGCGCACCACAGCGCGCCTGCCACGCTGGCGGCGAGCCGATCATGGGTGCCCCGGCCGGTGATCGCACCCAGCATCGACTTGCGCGACAGTCCGACCAGCACCGCACAGCCCGATTCCCGGAGCACCGGCAGGGCACGCAGCAGCGCGAGGTTGTGTTCGAGCGTCTTGCCGAAGCCGATGCCGGGATCGATCGCGATGCGCGCGCGCTCGACACCCGCGGCCACCAGCGCGCGCACGCGCTCGTCCAGGAAGGCCAGGACCTCGCCGACCACGTCCGCATACCGGGGATCGCGCTGCATGGTGCGCGGGGTTCCCCGCATGTGCATCACGCACACGCCCACCCCGGTCCCGGCCACCGCCGCAAGCGCCTCGTCGGTCCGAAAGCCGCTCACGTCGTTGACGATGCAGGCGCCCGCGGCGATCGCCGCGCGCATCACCGCGGGCTTGGCCGTGTCGACCGACACCGGGCAGGGCCCGGTGGCCAGCGCCTCGATCACCGGCAGCACCCGCCGCAGTTCGTCATCGACCGAGACCTCGGCCGCCCCGGGACGGGTCGACTCGCCACCGACATCGAGGATGTCCGCGCCATCCTCGGCCAGCGCGCGCGCGTGCGCGACCGCCGCCGCGGGGTCGGCGTGCAGCCCGCCGTCCGAGAACGAGTCGGGGGTCACGTTGACCACCCCCATCACGAGCGGCGCACCGAGCGACAGGGCGTGGCGACCGCACTGCCAGCGACGCTCGACCATGGGGCGATCGAAGCCACGCACGGCGGGGCTGTGCGCCCCGCCGGCGATCAGGCCTCCGCAGCCGGGGTCGTCGTGGCGGAGGGGGCGGCAGGTGCCGGATTGCCCCCCGACCCCGACCCGGTCCCGCCGGCGGGCTGTGCCGGCTTGGGCGGGCGCGGCGGACGGCCGGCCATGATGTCGTCGATCTGCTCGGCGTCGATGGTCTCGAATTCGAGCAGCGCGTTGGCCATCGCGTCCATCTTGTCGCGGTTGTCCTCGATCAGCTTGCGCGCGAGCCCGTACTGCTGGTCGATGATGCGGCGGATCTCGGCGTCGACCTGCTGCATCGTCGCCTCGGACACGTTCTTGTGGGTGGTGATCGAGCGACCGAGGAACACCTCGCCCTCGTTCTCGCCGTAGACCATGGTGCCCAGTTCCTTGCTCATGCCCCACTGGGTGACCATCTTGCGGGCGAGGTCGGTGGCACGCTCGAAGTCGTTCGAGGCGCCGGTGGTCATCTGGCCCATGAACACTTCCTCGGCAATGCGCCCACCGAACAGGACCGCGATGTTCTGCAGGATCTGCTCGCGATCCATGCTGTAGCGATCCTCGACCGGGAGTTGCATGGTCACGCCGAGCGCACGGCCGCGCGGGATGATGGTGACCTTGTGCACCGGATCGGTACGGTCGAGCAGCTTCGCCACCAGCGCGTGGCCGGCCTCGTGGTAGGCGGTGTTCCGCCGCTCGTGTTCGGGCATCACGATGGATCGCCGTTCGGCGCCCATCAGGATCTTGTCCTTGGCCCGCTCGAAGTCGTCCATGTCCACCAGCCGCTTGTTCTTGCGGGCGGCGAACAGCGCGGCCTCGTTGACGAGGTTGGCCAGGTCGGCCCCGGAGAAGCCGGGGGTGCCGCGCGCGAGGATCTCGGCGCGCACGTCCGGGGAGATCGGCACCTTGCGCATGTGAACCTGGAGGATCTGCTCTCGACCACGGATATCCGGCAGCGGCACGACCACCTGGCGATCGAAGCGCCCCGGCCGCAGCAGCGCCGGGTCGAGCACGTCGGGCCGGTTGGTGGCCGCGATCACGATCACGCCCACGGCGCCCTCGAACCCGTCCATCTCGACCAGCAGCTGGTTGAGCGTCTGTTCGCGCTCGTCGTTGCCGCCCCCCAGGCCGGCGCCGCGCTGGCGGCCGACCGCGTCGATCTCGTCGATGAACAGGATGCAGGGCGCGTGCTTCTTGGCCTGCTCGAACATGTCGCGCACGCGCGCCGCGCCCACGCCGACGAACATCTCGACGAAGTCGGAACCGGAGATCGAGAAGAACGGCACCTTCGCCTCGCCGGCGATGGCCTTGGCGAGCAGGGTCTTGCCGGTACCGGGGCTGCCCACCATCAGCACCCCGCGCGGGATCCGGCCGCCGAGTTTCTGGAACTTGGAGGGATCGCGGAGGAAGTCGACCAGTTCGGCCACCTCCTCCTTGGCCTCCTCGCAGCCGGCGACATCGGCGAAGGTGACCGGGTTGGAGTTCTCGTCGTGCAGCCGGGCGCGGCTCTTGCCGAACGAGAACGCGCCGCCTCGCCCACCGCCCTGCATCTGCCGCATGAAGAAGATCCATACGGCGATCAGCAGCAGCATCGGGAACCAGGAGACGAAGATGTTCATGAGCAGCGAGGGTTCCTCCTCGGGCTTGGCCTCGATGCTCACGCCGCTCTTGAGCAGGTCGCTCACCAGCCAGGGGTCGGACGGCGCGTAGGTGACGAACCGCTTGCCGTCGCTGCGCAGCCCCTTGATGACCCGGCCCTCGATCGTCACCTTGGCCACGCGACCGGCCTTCACCTCCTCGATGAATTGCGAGTACTCGAGGCTGTTGGCCTGCACCTGGCGGGTGTTGAACTGGTTGAACACGGTCATCAGCACCAGGGCGATGACCAGCCAGATCGCGACGTTCTTGACCAGATTGTTCAAGCGCTGCTCCCGAAGGGACGGGAACCGGAGACGACCGGCCCGTCGATGGTGGTCATTCTAAACCCGAAAGCCGGCTGCTCCGGCGGCCGCCGCGGGCTGCCCGGTCCACCCGGGTCAGCCCGCCGTCCGGGGGCCTCGGCCCAGCAGGTAGACCTCGGTGCTGCGCCCTCGCGAGGCTGCCGGCTTGCGGGTGGCCAACGAGGCGAATCGCCGAAGCATCCCGGCCCGGAACTCCGGGAAACCCGCGCCCTGGAACACCTTCACCAGGAAGGCTCCCCCGGGGCCGAGGTGCTCGATCGCGAACTCCAGCGCAAGCTCGGCCAGATGCATGGCCCGGGCCTGGTCGGCCGACGCGATGCCCGAGATATTGGGGGCCATGTCCGACAACACAAGGTCCGCCGGCCGCCCGCCCAGCGCCGCCGCCACCCGGTCGGCAACCGCCGCGTCCGTGAAATCCCCCTGGACGACCTCGACGCCGGGCACCGGGTCGACGGGCAGCAGGTCGACCGCGACCACCCGCCCCCGGGCTCCGACCCGGGCTGCGGCCACCTGGCTCCAGCTGCCCGGAGCCGCCCCGAGATCCACCACCAGCGCGCCGGGACGCAGCAGCCGGTCGCGATCGTCGATCTCCAGCAGCTTGTAGGCCGCGCGCGCGCGATAACCCTCCCGTCGGGCACGCAGCACGAACGGGTCGTTCTCATGCTCGCGCAGCCAGGTGCGGCTGCTGGCGGAACGCGCCATGGCGGAAGGGGGGGACAGGACGGGAGCGGGAGATTACACTGCGCGCCCCGTCCTCGCCGCCCGGCGCCCCGCGCCGGCCCCACGATGCCCGCTATCGTCCTCTCCCCCGCCGAACGCAGCGCGCTGCGCGCGGCCGCCCACCGCCTCTCGCCGGTGGTCACCCTCGGCAAGGCCGGCGTCACCGAAGCGCTGCTGGCCGAGACCGCCCGGGCGCTGGCGAGCCACGGATTGATCAAGGTGCGGGCGATCGCCGGCGAGCGCGAGGACCGCGCGCTCTGGCTGGGCGAACTGGCCGAACGGCTCGACGCGGCGCCGGTGCAGGCCATCGGTCGGGTGCTGGTGCTCTACCGCCCGAAGGAGGACGGCGAACGCCCGGCGCAGGCCGCGCCGCGCGCCGCCCACGGGCGCAAGTCCGCGGCGAAGTCGAGCCGCCCGCGCTGAGGCGACCCGCGATCGGCTCAGCGCAGGCCGTTGCGCTGGGTGAGCACCAGCGCCACCGCGA
>CAIKXV010000081.1 GCA_903831455.1 uncultured Pseudomonadota bacterium
GAAGTGCTGGGCGTCAACCGCGACGCCGACGAGGACGCGCTCAAGAAGGCCTATCGCCGGCTGGCGATGAAGCACCACCCGGACCGCAACCCCGACAACCCGAAGGCGGAGGAAGCCTTCAAGGAGGCGAAGGAGGCCTACGAAGTCCTGTCCGATGCGAACCGGCGGGCGGCCTACGACCAGTTCGGGCACGCCGGCGTGGAAGGCCAGGCGGCCGGCGGCGGTGGCGGCTTCGGCGGTGGCTTCGCCGAGGCCTTCGGCGACATCTTCGGCGAGATCTTCGGCGGCGGACGCGGGCGCAGCGGGGTCTATCGCGGTGCCGACCTGCGCTACAACCTCGAGATCTCGCTCGAGGAGGCGGCGCGGGGCACCGAAACCCGGATCCGGATCCCGACGCACGCACGCTGCGACACCTGCTCAGGCACCGGCGCGAAGCCGGGCACCCAGCCCGTGGCCTGCTCGACCTGCGACGGGCACGGGCAGGTTCGCATCCAGCAAGGCTTCTTCTCCATCCAGCAGACCTGCCCGCGCTGCCACGGCAGCGGGCGCATGATTCCCACGCCCTGCGCGGACTGCGAGGGCGCGGGTACCGTCCGGCAGCAGAAGACGCTGTCGGTCCGCATCCCTCCGGGCGTGGACGAGGGCGATCGCATCCGCCTCAGCGGCGAGGGCGAGCCCGGGGCGAACGGCGGACCGGCCGGCGACCTCTACGTCGTGATCCAGGTGCGCGAGCACGCGGTATTCCGGCGCGAGGGATCGGACCTGCACTGCGAGATGCCGGTGTCGATCGTCACGGCGGCACTGGGCGGGGAGATCGAGATCCCGACACTCGACGGGCACGCCCGCATCAAGGTACCCGCCGAGACACAGACCGGACGGGTGTTCCGGCTGCGCGGCAAGGGCATCAAGCCGGTGCGCGGCAACCAGACCGGCGACCTCCTCTGCCACGTGATCGTGGAGACTCCGGTCAGCCTGACGCCGCGGCAGCGCGAACTGCTCGAGGAGTTCGAGGCGATCTCGAGCGCCGACCCCTCGCGTCACCAGCCGCGCACGCGCAGCTGGTTCGACAAGGTCAAGGAGTTCTTCGGGTCCTGACGGTCAGCGAGGCGGGGTCCGGCCCACGCCCGGACGGGTCGGTCCGCAGCGCGGTGCCTGCCCGTGCAGGGCTTGCCCGCGAGGCGGAGTCCGGCCGGCAGGTCGGCCAGGGGGGCCGGATGCCCGCGTCGGGCGTTCGGGGACGCGGCGCCCCCCCCGGCGATCGGGCCCGACTCGCCTCGAGCGTCGACGTGCGCCCGGGAACCGGGCAGCCCGGACCGACAGGGCAGGAGGACGGGAGCGCCGGTCACCGGCGCGGGGGAGCACGCCCTCGCGCACCACGCTCGCCGGCGGCCGGCAGCGGCGAGCCCCGCGGCGCCGCCGTTTACTCGGGACGAATGCCCGAACTGCGGATGATCGAGCCGTGGAGTTCGAGTTCGCGCGCGATCAGCGCCGCGAGATCCGCGGGCGAGCCGCCCACCGGATCGGCCCCCTGCGCGATCAGGCGCGGGCGCACCTCCGGATGCTGCATGATCCGCGCGAACTCCGCGCTCAGCCGCCCGACGATGTCCCGCGGTGTTGCCGCCGCCGCGAGGATGCCCATCCACGCCGGCATGTCGAAGCCGGGATAGCTCTCCGCGACCGCAGGCACGTCGGGCAGGCTTGCCGTGCGCCTCGCCGAGGACACCGCCACCGCGCGCAGCTTGCCCGCCTTGATGTGCGGCGTGGCACCCCACGACGTTCGCGAACATCAGGCCGATGCGTCCGCCGAAGATGTCGACGAAGGCGGGCGCGGCGCCCTTGTAGGGCACGTGGTTCATGCGGATGCCCGCCATCGCCTGCAGGGATTCCATGCCCAGGTGCTGCAGGTTGCCGATTCCCGCGGACGCGTAGTTGAGCTCGCCCGGATGCGCCCGCGCGAGGCGCACGAGGTCCGCCACGCTGCGCACCGGGAGCGAGGGATGCACGACCAGCACCATCGCGGAGGTGAGCAGCAGGGATACCGGCGCGAAATCGCGCACCGGGTCGTAGCCCACCTTGCGCATCAGGCTGGGGTTGATGGTGATCGGACCGGCGTTGCCGTGCAGCAGGGTGTAGCCGTCAGGCGCCGAGCGCGCCACCAGCTCGGCGGCGATGCTGCCTCCGGCACCGCTGCGGTTCTCGACCATCACCGGCTGGCCCCAGCTCTCGTTCATCCGCTGCGACAGGATGCGCGCGACCTCGTCGAAAGGCCCCCCGGGCGCGTACGGCACGATGATGCGGATCGGCTTGGCCGGCCACGCCTGCGCCATCGCACTGCCCGCGGTCGCCAGTGCCACCAGGGCGACCGACGCGATCACGCGCGATCGCCCGTCGCCGGGATACCCTGCCTGCATCGAAGTCCTCCTGTGCGCGAGGCGTGACCGGCCGAGCCCGCGATGGCGTGCCCCGACTCCACGTCGCCTCGCCCCGGTTCTGTGCCGGGGTGCGGTGGGCGGCGCATCGCGCGCCGCGTGCGCGGACTATAAGAGGAGGCGCGGGCAGGCGGCAAGCCGCGCCGCTTCAGGCCCAGTCCACGCCGGGGTCGGCGACCTCGTCCCCGGCGACGGACGCGTCCTCGCCGCCGAACAGGCCTGCGAGTTCGCTCGCGGCCGCATCCACGCCGCGCACGAGCAGCGCGCCCCCGGCAACCCC
>CAIKXV010000082.1 GCA_903831455.1 uncultured Pseudomonadota bacterium
CTGATCGCGGGCATCGCGGCGGCTGCGCAGCCGCCGGGCCGCGAGCCGGGCGTCGCCGCCCCCGCGGGCACGCGTGTCCCGTCGGGGACTGCTGCCGCGCTGGCGGCGTTCGCGCGCACGCTCGTTCCGGCCCCGCCGTCGAGCGAGCCCGATGACCTCGTGGGGCCGCTGTCGCGGTCGCTCGCGTCGGCGCTCGGGGGCAGCGGGCTGTTCTACGAATCCCATCAGGCGCAGTGGGTGGCGGGGGTTCGATCGCTGGAGACCCTGAGGGCCGAGCCGCAGGGCCAGCGCCAGCCGCTGGCGGGGATCGCTCCGGGCGCCGCGTCGGGCGATGCCCCGGAAACCGCTGGCCCGACCGGTCCGACGCAGGCGCCTGTCGCGGCCCCGCTCGAGGGGCGCGTGGATCCGGAACTCGCGCCGCTGGTGCAGCAGCAGCTGGGCGTGCTCGAGTCGAAGATCCTGCCGTGGGCCGGATACGCGTTTCCCGGCGTGCCGCTGCGCATCGACCTTCAGGAGGCCGAGGACGACGGAACGGGCTCCGGCGGCGGGGAGGCCCCGGGAGGCTGGGCCACCCGCCTGCGCGTGGAACTGCCGCGGCTGGGCGCCGTCGAGGCGCGGCTGCTGGTGCGCGGCGAGAGGGTGGTGCTGTCGTTGCTGACCGACACGGTCGACGCCCAGGCCGAGATCGGAGGTGCGAGGGACACCCTGGCGCGCCGCCTGGCCGAGGCCGGCCTGCAGGTGGCCGCCTTCGAGGTGGGCTCGCGATGACCCGCGATGCGTCGCTGCCGCCCGGTCCTCCCGGGCCCGAGCCCGAGCCCGCGCGCGCCGCGGCCTCGGCGCTGGCCGTGGCGCTGGCCTATCGCACCGGCGAGACCGCACCGCGCGTGGTCGCACGCGGACGCGGTGCACTGGCCGAGGCGATCATCGAGCGGGCGCGCGAGGCCGGCGTGTACGTGCACGAATCGCCGGAACTGGTCGCGCTGCTGGCCCAGGTGGACCTGGACCAGCGCATCCCCCCGCAGCTCTACCTGGCGGTTGCCGAACTGCTCGCATGGCTGTACCGGATCGAGCGCGGGGACTCTCCCGCCCCGCTGGCGGCGCCGGTGGGGTTGCCCGAGTCGCTCAGGCCACCTGCAGCGCGGCCAGCAGATCCGCCTCCAGTTGCAGCACCGTCTTCTCGCTCGACAGGCGGGGACCGCTGACGAGGAAGGTATCCTCCACCCGCTCGCCGAGCGTGTGGATGAACGCCGTGTGCACGCTGATGCCGTAGCCGACCAGCACGCGTGCGACCTCGTAGAGCAGGCCCGGACGATCCCCGCCGGTGACCGACAGCACGTGCGACGTGCCGCGTTCGTCGGGACGGATGTCGACCTGCGGGGTGATCGGGAAGTGCCGCAGCTGGCGACTGACCCGCCCGCGGACCGGGCCGGGGAGCGGGGCGCCGCTCTCGAGGGCGTCGGCGAGTTCGTGCTCGACGTAGCTCATCACGTCCCGGTACTCGCGGCCGGAATTCTCCGGGTCGAGCACCGTGAAGCTGTCGAGCGCGTACTGGTGGCGGGTGGTGTTCACCCGAGCATCGACGATCGAGAAGCCGGTGCGCTGCAGGAATCCGCAGATCCGGGCGAAGAGTTCAGGGCGCTCGCGGACGTAGACGAGGACCTGCAGCCCGCTGCCTCCCGGTGCCGGACGGGTCCGCACGACCGCGCGCGCGCTGTCGACATGGGGATGGAGCACGCGGGCATGCCAGGCGATCTCCTGCGCATCGTGGCGCAGGAAGTAGGCGGTGTCGAGTTGCCGCCACAGTCCGGCCTGCACGTCGGGCGCGAGTCCGTACAGCGCGAGCTTGGCGAGCGCCTCGCGCTGTCGCTCCTGCAGGCTGTGGTCCGCATCCTTCGCCTCGCCGGCGAGGCGGCGGCGGGTGGCGAGGAACAGGTCCTCCAGCAACTTGGCCTTCCACCCGTTCCAGACCTTCGGACTGGTGCCGCGGATGTCGGCCACGGTCAGCAGGTACAGCGCGGTCAGGCGGCGCAGGTCGCCGACGCGCCGCGCGAAGGCGTCGATCACGTCCGGATCGGTGATGTCCTGCTTCTGGGCGGTCGACGACATCACCAGGTGGTCGCGCACCAGCCAGACGACCAGGTCGATGTCCTCGCGCCCGAGCCCGTGCGATCGGCAGAAGCGGCGGGCATCGGCCGTGCCCAGTTCGGAGTGGTCGCCGCCACGGCCCTTGGCGATGTCATGGAAGATCGCCGCGAGGTAGAGCAGGTCGGGAGAGCGGAAATCGGAGATCAGGCGGCTGCACAGCGGGTACTCGTGCGCGAACTCGGGCACGGCGAAGCGCCGCAGGTTGCGCACGACCCTGAGGATGTGCTCGTCGACCGTGTAGACATGGAAGAGGTCGTGCTGCATCTGGCCGAAGATGCGGCCGAAGGCCGGGATGTAGCGACGCAGCACGCCGTAGAGGTTCATGCGGCGGATTTCGCGCACCACGCCCAGCGGCTCGCGCAGGATCTGCAGGAACATCCGGCGGTTCTCCGGATCGGAGCGAAAGGCACGGTCGATGCGCGTGCGCGCCCGCCACAGCGCGCGCAGGGTCTCGGCCTCGATCCCCTTCAGTTGCGGGTTGCGCTGCAGGGTGAGGAAGGTGGCGAGGATGGCGTGCGGATCGCGCTCGTAGAGATCCCGGCTGCGGGCCTCGAGCAGTTCGTCGCGAGCCTGGAAGCGCTCGTCGATCGGGGCCGGTTGTCCCGGGGGACCGGGACGCAGCCTCGCCTCGAGGTTCTGCAGCAGGATCGTGTTCGTGAGGCTGACCGAGCGCGCGGTGCGGTAGTAGCGCTGCATCAGCTGTTCGCTCGCTCGCCGCGCGCCGGTGTCGCGGAACCCGTACTGCTCCGCGAGGCGGGTCTGCTGGTCGAAGACCAGACGGTCCTCGCGGCGCCCTGCGATCAGGTGCAGCCGGATGCGCAGGTCGCTCAGGAAGCGCTCGTGGCGCGCGATGAACCGAGCCTCCTCGGCGGTGATGAGTCCGTTGCGGGCGAGTTCGCTCCAGTCTGCCCCCGCGCCGCTGGCGCGACCGATCCACAGGATCGTCTGCAGGTCGCGCAGGCCCCCGGGGCTCTCCTTGATGCTGGGCTCGAGGTTGTGCCCCGACTCCCGATAGCGGGTGTGGCGTTGCTGCTGCTCGAGCTGCTTGGCCTGGCAGAAACGCGCGGGATCGAGGTGCCCGGCGAGGGTCTCGCGGAAGCTGCGGGCGCGCTCGCGGCTGCCGCAGAGCGCTCGCGCCTCGAGCAGGTTGGTCTGCACGGTCACGTCGCGCGCCGACAGTTCGACGCACTGCTCGGTGGTGCGCACGCTGTGGCCGACATCGAGGCCGATGTCCCAGAGCATGCCGATCAGTGCCTCCACGCAGGGCTCCACCGGCGCGATCTCGTCCGCACGCAGCAGGATCAGCAGATCCACGTCGGACCACGGGAAGAGTTCGCCGCGGCCGTAGCCGCCCACGGCCAGCAGCGAGGCACTGGCCGGCATGCGCGATTGCGCCCAGGCCTCGCGCAGCAGGCCGTCGACCAGCCGTGCCTGCTCTCGAAGCATTCGGCGCGTGGGCAGCCGCCCGTCGAGGTAGCGCTGGCGCAGGTCGTCGCGCCCGGCACAGAGCCGTGCCCGCAGCCGGGCGGTCAGCTCCGCGCGCTCGCGGGGGGCCGAGGCCGGCGCGGTATCCACGGTGGCGACGGCGATCAGGCGGCCGGTGGGGGAGGCGAGCCCGCCGACACGGTGAGCACCTCGAAGCCCGACCCGGTCACGAGCACCGTGTGCTCCCACTGCGCCGACAGGCTGTGGTCCTTGGTGACGATCGTCCAGCCATCGCCCAGTTGCCGGATGGCGGCGCGCCCCGCGTTGATCATGGGCTCGATGGTGAACGTCATGCCCGCCTCGAGCCTCAGGCCGGTGCCGGGGCGACCGTAATGGAGGACCTGTGGCTCCTCGTGGAACCGCCGACCGATGCCGTGGCCGCAGAACTCCCGCACGACGGAGAATCCGTGCCCCTCGGCGAGCGACTGTATCGCGTGGCCGATGTCGCCCAGCGTCGCGCCGGGTCGGACCTGGCGGATGCCCGCCCACACGCAGGCGTAGGTGACCTCGCACAGCCTGCGGGCCTGGATCGAGGTGTCGCCCACGAGGAACATCCGGCTGGTATCCCCGTGGAACCCGTCCTTGATGACGGTGATGTCAAGGTTGACGATGTCGCCCGCCTTGAGCCGCCGCTCGCCCGGCACGCCATGGCAGACCACGTGGTTGACCGAGGTGCAGATCGATTTCGGGTAGGGCGTGTAGCCGGCCGGCGCGTAATTCAGCGGCGCGGGGATCGCGTCCTGCACGCGGGTGATGTAGTCGTGGCACAGGCGGTCGAGCTCGTCGGTGGTGACCCCGGGCTGCACGTGCGGCGCGATGTAGTCGAGCACCTCGGAGGCGAGGCGTCCAGCCACCCGCATCGCCTCGATCTCGGTGGCGTTCTTCGGTTCGACGGCGGGCTTGCGGACAGGGGGCTGGAGCATCGGTCGGGCGCACGTGCCGGTGGCATCAACGCAATCCCGATAGGGTAGCCCGGAAAGCGTCTCTGTGCTATCTTTTCGGGTTGACCGGAACGGGGTTCGGGTAGGCGGGCGTCGGCACGATTCGCAAGGTGCC
>CAIKXV010000083.1 GCA_903831455.1 uncultured Pseudomonadota bacterium
CGCAGCGCAGCGCCTTCGTCACGCTGCTGCAGCACGCGCTTGAACACCTCGAGCACCGTGATCGACGGCACCAGCAGCGACGCGGTGTCCTCGATCGCAGCGGCGAACGCATCGGCGCCAGGCCCGTCGGCGAAGTATTCAAGCCATGCCGAGGAGTCGACGACATTCACGCCCGGTCCTCCCCCCTCGGGACCGAGGTGTCGATCCCGGCGAGGAAGCCCCGGAGCTCGCGCGCCGGGCGCTCCGGGATCAGTTCGATCCGGTCGCCGTACTGCACGACCTGCATCCGGTCGCCGGCCTTGATCGCCATCCGCTCACGCACCCGCTGCGGAATCACGACCTGGAACTTGGGAGACACGGTGACGGAATCCATGGAAGTATGACGCGATAAATGTCGATTGCAGGATCGTAAAACGACGACACCATCGACACAACTCCTACCTTCCCTGCACGACGGTCCACGGTCTCATGCCGGCGCCCCTCCCGCCCGAACGGAAATGGCTGGTCCGAGGCCGTAACCGCCGCCGAACGTGTCCAGCCGGATCACCCGCCCAGGTGGGTCAGGTTTGATCCGGCGACTGCGCGGCAAGGCGGGGCGGGATGACTCCGGCGTTGACATCACGCGCTCGGCGCACGCGGGAACAAGGCCCCGGGCGGAGCGTCATGTCCGGTCCGTGCCAGGTGAAACGGCCTGCCTGATGCGGGACCCGACGCCCTTGCTTCGCGCGATTGCACGCCTCCCCCGTGCCGATGAAGGCCGGGGAAGGGCGCAGCCCGCCTCAGGCGCGAACGATCGCGGCGCGGCCGGCCTCCACCACGAAGCGGGCCTTGTCCACCAGCGGTGCGCCGGGCCGTGTCACGTAGTCCACCGCGCGGAAACTCACCGTCATCCGCTCCCGCTCGGCCTCGTGCAGGCAATAGCCGCGGCGGTTGTTGAAGAACGCAATGTGCGGATTGCGCCGCAGCACCGTCGGCGTCGCCGCCAGGGCTTCGCTGCCATCGCCATTCGAACTGATGGAACTCGCGCAGAACTCGGTCATCAGCGCGGGTCCTTCGCCGCCATTGGCGCGCACCTCGCCAGCCCATGCGTTGTGCACGTCGCCCGTCAGCACGACGAGGTTGCCAACCTTGCGCTGGCGCACGCCGTCCAGCAATCGCTGCCGCGCCACCGGCATCGCGTCCCATTTGTCCATGTTGACCAGACGCCCGCGAACATCGTCGCCCAGGTCGCGCTCCATCACCATCACCTGCTGCGCCAGCACCTGCCAGGTGGCCTGCCGGCCCTCGAGGTTGCGCAGCAGCCAGGCTTCCTGGTCCGCACCGAGCATGGTCGCGTCCGCGCGATCCATCCCGGCGCACGCCGGCCCGATGCCATCGCCGCAGGGTTGGTCGGTGCGGTAGCCGCGTGTGTCCAGCACATGGATGTCGGCGAGCCTGCCGTAGCGCAGCCGCCGATGCGCAAGGATCTGCGGGCCGCGCGGCAGTTGCGCGCGGCGCAATGGCATCATCTCGTACCACGCCTGGAAGGCGATCTGCTTGCGCAGCGCGAAGATCTCCGGTGGCACCGGGACGGGGAAGCGCGCCGAGCCGTCCTCTTCGCTGATCTCGCCCGCCCAGTTGTTGTCCACTTCGTGGTCGTCGAAGGAGACCAGAAACGGGTGCGCCGCGTGCGCCGCGGCGAGGTCGGGGTCGAGCCGATACAGCGAGTAGCGGTTGCGGTAGTCGTCGAGGGTGTAGATCTCCTCGCCCAGGTGCTGGCGTACTGCCGGCGAGCCCCCCGGCTGGTTGCCGCGCGCGCGATACTCGTAGATGTAGTCGCCGTAGTGGAAGACGAAGTCGAGATCGGACTCCTCGGCGACATGCCGCCACGCGGTGAAATAGCCGTGCTCGTAGTGCTGGCAGCCGGCATTGACGAAGCGCAGCCGGGCGAGCGCGGCATCCAGGGCGGGCGCGGTGCGGGTGCGGCCGACCGGGCTGACCTCCCGCCCCACTCGGAAGCGATAGTGATACGGACGCCCCGGCTGCAGTCCGCCGACCTCGACATGCACCGAGTGGCCGAGTTCGGGCCGGGCCAGCGCGGTGCCGCGCTGCGCGATGCGGGCGAAGCCGGCGTCCTCGGCGACCTCCCAGCCCACCTCGACGGCCATCCGCGGCATGCCGCCACCGGCCAGCGGCTCGGGTGCGAGCCGGGTCCAGATCACCACCCCGTCGGGCAGCGGATCGCCCGAGGCGATGCCCAGCGTGAACGGATAGCGCGAGAACACCGGCTGCGCCCAGACGCGTGGAGCGATGGCCGGCTGCAGCGCCAGCAGCGCGGCGGCGGCGACGGAGCCCCGCAGCAGGCCGCGGCGCGAGAGGTCGAGGATATGGCGGCGAGTGCTGTCCATCAGTGGGCTCCCAGGGCGAGACACGCCATGCACCCTAGCGCAGCCGCGCGACACCGCCGTGACCAGCCGATGACAGGCCTGCGTCGGCCTGCGGACTCGCTCATGGGCGCACGAGCCTGTCGGTACGCCCGTCAAGCGCCTGGGTCCGAGGGTCTGATCGAGGGGGTGTCGCGCCCGACGACACGTCAACCGAACGTGGCGCCGTTTTCGCGATTCATCGACATGCCGTCGGCAACATGGTTGCCGCAGCGACACGTCCCACCCGCCGAAGCGCGCCCCTCAGCGGGACTGCTGCACGCGGGTGACCAGGGTCGGCAGGTCCCAGGGGCCGCCGGGCAGGATCAACTTGCACATGCCGCGGCTACCCGCCGAACTTCGCACGAAGCGGGTGCCGGTCCACGTCCAGGCCTCGTGGCTCCAGCAGTCCCCCAGGCCCCGGCCCTTGTGCGAGGCGATGATCTCGGTGTCGTTGATGTCCGAGGCCGAATCCGTGACCAGCACCGGGGCGTAGGGCGGCTGCCGGTTGACCACCCAGGCGCCGGAGCCACCGTTGTAGGCCGCCGTCCAGCACCGGGTGCTGACCAGCAACTGGCGGTCGTTCAGGCGCCGTACCTCCAGGGGCGGGGGTTCGTCCTCCTCAAGCAAGGTGCACTCCGCGCGCCGGTCGGTCACGGTGGCGCGCAGCGCAGCCAGCAGCGCGGGGCCCTGGCGCTGCGGCCAGGTGCGGTCCGCCTCCAGGGTGGGCGGCAGCGCGGGTACTTTCAGCAGCGGCAGTGGCCGCGGTCCGAGCACCTGTAGCTCGTCGCGCGTGCCCCGGTCTACCAGCGCGCCGGGCGTGCCGAGCCTGCCCTGGGCCTCGTCCATCTTCAGCATCACCGCGCGGGCGCCCTGGTCGGA
>CAIKXV010000084.1 GCA_903831455.1 uncultured Pseudomonadota bacterium
ACCGCCGCCCAGTTCGCGCCGGACCGGCTGTTCGCGCCGCAGACGATGGCATACCTGCCGCGCATCCATGTCGAGCACGAGCCGAAGTACGACGGGAACAGTGGCATCCATCGCGTCGCCTGCCGCCTCGTGGTGCACACCGGCGACGGCCGGACGCTCGAGACCGAGGTGCTGTTTCGAAAGGGCAGCCCCGAGGATCCGATGTCCGCGGCCGAACTGCGCGGCAAGTTCCTCGGGCTGTCCTCGCCGGTGCTGGGCGCGGCGCGCGCGCAGGCGCTGGCCGCGGCCGTGGACCGGCTGGAGAGGCTCGACGACGCCGGCGAACTGGTCTCGTTGCTGCAGCCGGGCGAGTAGCCGGCCGGGCCGTCAGCCGCGCATCGCGCTACCATCGCGGCTATCATCACTGCGGGTCGCGGGGGCGACCTCGGTCGCCGGCTGCGCGAAGGGCAGGGTCGCGTCGTCTGCGCACCGCCTCCGGAGCGCCGGGGCATCCCGCAGCGCTGCCGCTGGACGCGGCCGTCCGCCGGGCGGGCCGTACCCGCCCTGCCGCCCGCGTCGACGTGCGCACCGACCCGCCAGGAGAATCCCGTGGCCGACGACAAGCTGAACGCCTACAACATCTTCGATCTGCGCGAGCAGGCGCTGCGCCGCGTGCCCAAGGGACTGTTCGAGTTCACCGACCGCGGCACCGAGGACGAAGTCTCGCTGCGCAACAACCGGTCGATCTTCGACGGCATCCGCTTCAGGCCGCGCACGCTGGTCGACGTCTCCAAGCGCACCCAGGCCACGACGATCTTCGGCGTGAACCACAAGCTGCCGCTGGCGATCGCCCCGACCGGCGTCGCCGGCCTGATGTGGTACGAGGGCGAGGTGGCGCTGGCGAAGGCCGCGCGCGCGGCCGGCATTCCGTTCACGCTCGCTACCGGCTCGGTGACGCCGATGGAGAAGGTGGCGAAGGAGGCCGGGGGCGAGCTGTGGTTCCAGCTCTACATGTGGCCCGACCGCGCGCTGTCGCACGAGCTGGTGATGCGCGCGCGCGATGCCGGCTACAAGGCGCTGATCGTCACCGTCGACGGCGTGTCCTCGGGCAACCGCGAGTACAACATCCGCAACGGGTTCACCATCCCTTTCACTTTCTCGACGCGCAACATCGTCGACATGATGAAGCACCCGCGCTGGCTGCTGGGCACGATGGCGCGCTACCTCGCCACCAGCGGCATGCCCACCTATGCGAACTACCCGGCGGCCGCACGCGCGAAGCTCACCGCCGGGCCGGTCGGGCGTTCCAGCCTGCGCTCGGACTCGATCAACTGGGACGACCTCGACGCGCTGCGCAAGATCTGGCCGCACAAGCTGATCGTCAAGGGCATGCTCGACCCGGCCGACGCGGTACGCGCGGTGGAGCACGGTGCCGATGCGATCGGGGTGTCGAACCATGGCGGTCGCAACCTCGACGGGATCGTGTCGCCGATCGAGGTGCTGCCCGACATCGTCGATGCGCTCGCCGGTCGCGCCACCGTGTTCATGGACAGCGGCGTGCGCCGCGGCAGCGACGTGGTGAAGGCGCTCTGCCTGGGCGCGGACGCGGTGATGGTCGGCCGTGCCACGCTCTATGGCGTGGCCGCCGGCGGCGAGGCCGGGGCGGCGCGCGCGCTGGACATCTTCCGCGACGAGATCCACCGG
>CAIKXV010000085.1 GCA_903831455.1 uncultured Pseudomonadota bacterium
ACTGGAACTGCTCGGCAATCCGAACGTGCTGGCCTTCGATCGCGGGACCTCGGCGCTGGCCCAGGGCGCCAGCGGCCTGTCGATCCTGGTCGAGATCGAGAAGTACGCGGGTACCGCCCGCCCGGACAAGGCCTGGCAGCCACCGGAGGTCGTGGCGGCCTGAAGCGGCGCGCGACGCGATCGCGGCACCGGTCTCGACGCTCAGGCGACTTCGAGTTCGATGTTCACCCGCCAGCCCAGCGTCGTCGCGATGTTGACCAGCGCATCGAGCGAGAACCGCGACACGCGTCCGCGCAGCAGGTCGTTGATGCGAGGCTGAGTCACTCCGCACCGCGCAGCGGCCTCGACCTGCTTCCAGCCCTCGGCGCGAATGCGATCGCCGATCGACCGCATCAGTGCCGCGCGCGCCCTCAGGTTGGCCGCCTGCTCGGGCGTATCGGCGAGTGCGTCCCACACGCTCGGGAAGCGCTGGCTGGGTTTCATGGCGTCTCCGACTTCAGTTCCCGGTAACGATCCCGTGCGAGCCGGATATCCGCATGCCGAGTGACCGCGGTCTTCTTCTGGAACGCATGGAGCACGTAGACGGCATCCGGAAGGCTTGCGACGTCGATCACACGTACGTGCCGTGTTCGTCCCACACTCGCAGTTCCTGCGCCCCTGGGCCCACCGCAGGCATCGGCTTGAAATCCCGCGGAGACCGGCCACGCTGCACGAGCTCGATCGCATAGCCGACGTCCTGCCGTGCGCCCGCGGGCAAGCGACGCAGTGCCTGCAGCGATTGCCCGATGAAGACGACGGGTTTCATTGATTATCTTTATTTGGATATATCACGGCAACACCCGGGAAACTGCCGACCACGCCGGGGCCACGGTCATGCGCGACCGCAATCGACCACGCTCGGCGCCGGGGCCTTCGCACCCGAGCAAGAGCCACGGGCATTGAGCCCGCGCCCGCGCGGGCTTGCGACGGCAGGAAGTGCCTGCTGCACCCGGGAAACGGAGACGTCGATCCGCCACGCCGCCGGTCGCCGCGCCGGTGACCGATCGTTTCGACCGGATCATCCACACGGCGCACGAGCGGTCGTCTCGCCGGCCCGGTCGCCTGAACGAGTTCGACGCCGGCCGGTCGACCCGCCAACGCAGGCGCGTCCACCGGGTCGGAGTCCGGCCCGGATCGGCCGAACGAACCCGGCAGCCGGCCTGCGGCGAGGCGGCCCTGCCGCACGCACGCATCTGATCCAGATCAAGGGCCTGCACCGGCAACGCCGGATACTACGGGCATGGCCACTTCGCTTTCCACGCCCGACACCCGCCGCGTGTTCCGCGCGCTGGCCGGGCTGGCGATGATGCTGCTCGTCTCCGCGGGTGCCCGTGCGCAGCCCGGCGAACGCAGCGCCGAGCCGATACGCTGGACCGACGGCCCGAGGGAGTGGGTGCTGCGGGCTCGCGCCGCACCGGACCTGCCCGCCGATCGTTCCGCCGAGATCATGGCGCTGTTCGCGCCCGGCCTCGGTTACCTGGGCCTCGGCCTGGTGGCCCCGCCGATGTACGCAAGCGCGCTGGTGGTCGGCGGGCTGCTCATCGCGCCCGGCGCCGCCATCGCGTCCATGGTCGAGCGACGACAGTGGGAGCGCGCGGTCGCGCCGCTGCTGGAGATGGACTTCCAGCGGGCACTCGCGAAGGCCCTGCGCGAGCGCACGCCGCTCCCGTCGCACGGCGCGGAGGCCAGCCGATTCGCATCGAGCCCTGTCCCCGCCTCGCCGACGGGCGAGCGCATCGAGATCACGGTCAACGGGTGGGGCCTCGGCGGCGAGCGCGAGCACGTGTGCTTCATCGCCAGCGTCGACCTTTCGATCGGTTCGGCCGATGCCGTGCGACTACGGGAGCGCCTGGTGATCAGCGATGCGCGCGTCACGCCCGACGCGCCACCCGCCCAGTGCGCAAGCCTGGAGCGCATGGGCGAGCGGGACGGGCGCCTCGTGCGGCAGGCCGCAGCCGAGGCCGCGGCTGCACTGGCCGTGATGTGTCTCGACCGCGTGCTGGCCTCCGCGGGGCGGCGGCCGTGATCTCGCGCGCATGGGCGGCCGGCCTGCTGTCGCTGATGCTGTGCGGCTGTGCGAGCGAATGGCAGGCCTCGCGCACGATCCTGCCGGCCAGCGGCGTCCCGGCCACCACGCGTCCGGCGGATTCGG
>CAIKXV010000086.1 GCA_903831455.1 uncultured Pseudomonadota bacterium
CGGAGAGTTCGCTCGTGTCGGTCGCCGGTTCGCGTCGCCCTGAGAACCCCCACCGCCGCACGGTCATCGCCCGCGCGCTCGTGGTGGCGGGACTGCTCACGACTCGTCCCGCGATCGGGGCGGCCGCGCCGCGGTTGCTGGTCGAGAACGTCACCGGGCTCTACCCGGTCGAGGTGGCCCGAATCACGGTGCCGCGCAGCGCGGCCGAGGTGGCCGAGGCGATCTCCAACTGGCCGGGGAAGATCGCCGTGGGCGGAGGCCGCTACAGCATGGGCGGCCAGGTCGCGGTGCGCGGCGGCCTGCATCTGGACTTGCGCCAGATGAACGCGCTGGTGTGGCTGCGGCCCGAGCAGCTCGCGGTGCGCGTGCAGGCCGGCATGCGCTGGCGCGACCTGCAGGACCACCTCGACCCGCACGGGCTGGCCGTGAAGGTCATGCAGAGCTACTCGAACTTCAGCATCGGCGGGGCGATCTCGGTCAACTGCCACGGGCGCTATGTCGGACTCGGTCCCGTGGGGCACTCGGTGCGGGCGCTGCAGCTGGTGACCGCCGACGGCAGCGTGCTCGAGGTGGGGCCGCGCAGCCATCCCGACCTGTTCGCCGCCGCGATCGGCGGCTACGGCGCGGTGGGCGTGATCACCGAGGTGGAGCTCGACGTGGTGCGCAATGTCCGCATCGAGCGGCGCGTGCAGCCGGTGGCCCTGGCGGATTACCTCGACTGGTTCAGGCGCACGCTGCTCGCCGACTCCACTGCCGTGCTGCACAACGCCGACCTGCTGCCGCCCGATTTCGATGCGCCGGTCTGCGTCACCTGGCACCGCGCGGGCGAGGACACGCCGCTCACCGAGAGGGGGCGGCTGGTGCCGCGTGGCCAGTCCTATGGACTCGCGCAGAACGCACTCTTCCTCATGACCGAGATGCCCGGTGGCAGCCGGTTGCGCGAGAAGGTGGTGCATCCGCTGCTGACGCGTCCTGCGGTCGTGAAGTGGCTCAACCACGAGGCGAGCCTGGACGCGGCCGAGCTCGAGCCGCGCACGCGCGCGGTCTCCACCTACGTGCTGCAGGAGTACTTCATCCCCGAGCGCGGTTTCCTCGGCTTCGCTCGCGCGATGGCGGGACTGCTTCGGAGTCGTCGCGTCGAGGCGGTCAACGTGTCGATTCGCCACTCGCCGCCCGACCGCGTGAGTGCACTGCCGTGGGCGCGCGAGGAGGTGTTCTGTTTCGTGCTGTATTTCAAGCAGCGCACGAGCGCGCGCGCCCAGGAGCGGGCGGGTGAGTGGACACGCGAGCTGATCGAGCTCGCGCTGCGGCATGGCGGTCGTTACTACCTGCCGTATCAGCTGCACGCCCGGCCCGACCAGTTCGCGCGCGCGTATCCCGAGGCCGACGCGTTCCGGCGAACCAAGCGCGCCGTCGATCCGTCGGGCAGGTTCTCGAACGAGCTGTGGCGGGCGTACCTTTAGGGAACACGGCGCGGCACGGGACGTGCCCGATGCCGGGCGGCGTCGCGCGCCGGTGCGGGTAGGGGGCCATCGTCGGCACGGGTGCGTGCCCGGCCAGCCTGTGCGCCGGGCGATCCGGGCCTTGATCGGCAGGGGGCTGCCCTGTCCTGTGCCGACCGCCTGCCCGAACACCGTTGTCCGCCGAGCGGTGGCCGGCGCAGCTTCGGGCGGAGAACCGGTGGCCGGTGACACACCGGCCGGAGACCCGTCGGCTGATGAAGCACCTGCCGGAGACCCGTCGGCCGATGAAGCACCTGCCGAAGAACCGTCGGCCGATGAAGCGGCAGCCGAAGAAGCCTCGGCCGGCGACGTGTCATCCGGTGACGCACCGGCCGACCAAGCACCGGCCGATGAAACACCGGCCGACCAAGCACCGGCCGATGAAACACCGGCCGACCAAGCACCGGCCGATGAAACACCGGCCGACCAAGCACCGGCCGATGAAACACCGGCCGACCAAGCACC
>CAIKXV010000087.1 GCA_903831455.1 uncultured Pseudomonadota bacterium
CCGAGGGTGGCCGCATCGGCGGCCGCCGCCGGCAGCAGCGTCCCCGCCAGCAGCATCAGGGCGGCGGCGGGCCGCTTCACCGCACCGCGAGCGCCTGGACGATGCGCTCGACCCTGCCGGCCTCGCGCAGCTCGAACACCAGTTCCCACTGGCCGGGCATGTGGAACATGAGTCCCTCGACCCTGTAGCGTCCGTCGCCGACCGGCTTGACCGAAGGCTTGTAGTTCATGCCGTGCCCATGGGCGGGCATCCGCGCATCGACGCCCAGGCCGGCGACCGTGCCGCCGGGCGCGCGGGGGCAGACGGTGACCTCCAGCGCGAACAGCCGCCCGACCGGGATCGGGGTCGGATCGCTGCGCCAGGCGAGCCGGTACTGGGCCGATTCGGCCAGGCGTGAACCCGGCCCAGCGGCGGCGCAGGCGTCCTTCGCCGCCGACTGTGCTCGGGCCACCGGCGCTGCGGGCAGTGCCAGCGCGGCGGCCAACGCCACCGTGCTGGCAACCATCAGCCCCGCCGGGCCCCGCGACTGCGCGGCCGAGCGATCAGCGCGCACTCTCGACCACCAGCACGTCGTGGCGATCGACGCTGGCGACCAGCCCGGGCGCGTTGGTGCCCGACTGCACCTGGCCGCTCACCACGTGCAGGCGGTTGCCGATGAAGTCGGCCGCCAGTCCGTGCCGCGGCATCGGCAGGCCGGGCAGGCGCGTCCAGCTGTTGGTGCGCGGCTCGAAGGCCTCGACCGAGGTGAAGGTGCCCCAGTATTCCCGCTGGCGCACTTCGCCACCGACCACGTAGATGCGACCGCCGTGCACGCCCCAGGCCACCGCGCTGCGGGCGGTTGGCATCGGAGCCAGCAGGCGGCCCCAGCTGTCGGTCTTCGGGTCGTACTCCTCGACGATGTCGGTGTTCGAGGCGGTGGTGATGAAGACCGACCCGATGCGCCCGCCGATCACGTAGATGCGGCCGTCGACCACTCCGGCCGCGCCGTGGTTGCGCGGGGTGGGCATCTCGGCGCGGGCCGACCAGGCATTGGTGGCCGGATCGTAGACCTCGTGGGTACCCAGCGCGCGATGCGGACGCGCCGGGTGCAGCGCGGTCTCCTTCGAGCCGGGGTGCAGGCCGGCGCCGCCGATCAGGTGGATGCGGTTGTCGACCACCACCGCGTTGTGCGCTCCGCGCGCCACGGGCGAGGGTGCCAGCGCGCGCCACGTATCGGTCGCCGGGTCGTATTCCCACGCCGTGTTGACCGGCTCCCAGGCCGGCGCGCCCTTCTCGGGCAGGCGGAAGCCCCCGAACACGTAGATCTTGCCGTTCATCGTGGCGAGCGCGACGTGGTGCAGGAACACCGGCATGTCGCGCTTGCGGGTCCAGCGGTCGCTGCCGGGGTCGTACTCCATCACCATGCCCATCGGCTTCCAGGCCGGGGCGAGGCCACCGAACACGTAGAGGCGGCCGTTGGCGGAGATGCCGTAGACCTCCTCGGCGCCGGTCGGGATCGGGGCGGCCGTCGTCCACTTCTGGGCGGCGGCCGGTGGCGAGGCGAGCAGGGCGGGTACGGCGAGGATCGCGGCGAGGGCGAGCGCGCGCGCGGCGCGCACCAGTGCGTGGACGGTTCTCATCGGTGATTCCTCCTGGGTGCGGGGGCGATGCGGGTCTGGCGTGCCCGGTCGGCGGACGGGTCGACACCCGCCAGCCGCCGGACCATGCCCCGGACCGGACGCGTGCGCCCGGCACCCCGGGCAGCCCGGTCGGAGGACATGTTAGACCGTCGGCGTGCCGGGCTGCTACCCTCGGCGCCCCGCCTTCGGCACGCGGAATCCTCCGCTGCCGCCGCAGGCCGTCGTCTCCCGCCCGATGATCATCTACCTGCACGGATTCAACAGTTCGCCCGGATCCATCAAGGCCCGCCTGCTCGAGGCGCGCATGGCCGAGCTCGACCAGCTCGACCAGTACGCCTGTCCGGCGCTGCCGACGTCGCCGCGCGAGGCGATCGCCGCGGTCGAGGTGCTCCTGCCCGACGACCCCGCCACGGCGACCTTCGTCGGCAGTTCGCTGGGCGGCTACTACGCGACGACGCTCGCCGAGCGGCACGGAGCGCGGGCCGTGCTGGTGAATCCGGCGGTGCGACCCTGGCGGCTGCTGGCCGGCCACCTCGGGCCGCAACGCAACCTCTACACCGGCGCCACCTGGGAGTTGACGGCGGCCCATCTGGCCGAACTGGAATCGCTGGCGGTCGAACCCATCACCCGCCCCGAGCGCTACCTGCTGATGGTCGAGACCGGCGACGAGGTACTCGACTGGCGCGACGCCGCGCAGTTCTATTCCGGCGTGCGGCAGGTCGTGGTCGAGGGCGGCGATCACGGGTTCGCGAGCTTCACCGATCACCTCGACCCCATCCTGCGCTTCGCCGGCCTGCTCGCGCCGCCGCGTCCGCCGCGGCGTGCCGCCGCCCGCCGTTCCGAGGGCGGGGGTGGGGCATGAACGTCTTCTACGAGGAGGAGGGCGAGCTGCGGGCCGGCACGGTGCTCGCCGACAACACGTCCTCGCTGCAGGTCGAGGCGCCGCATGGACGGCGCTCGAAGGTGAAGGCGACCCACGTGCTCCTGCGGTTCGAGCAGCCCGGAGCCCGGGCACTGCTCGACGCGGCGCGGTCGCTGGCCGACACGCTGGATGCCGGATTCCTCTGGGAAGTGGTGGCCGAGGACGAATTCGGCTTCGAGAGCCTGGCGCGCGAGTACTTCGGCGGTACGCCCGATCCGGTGCAGTGCGCGGCCCTGCTGCTGCGGCTGCACGCGAGCCCGATGTACTTCTACCGGCGGGGTCGCGGCCTGTACCGGCGGGCGCCCGAGGATTCCCTGAAGGCGGCGCTGGCGGGCGTGGAGCGCCGGCGGCGCGAGGCCGAGCAGCAGAAGGCCTGGGTCGACGAGCTCTGCGCGGGCCGGCTGCCGGAGGGCTGGGCGGCGCAGGTCCCGATGCTGCTGTATGCACCCGAGCGACAGTCGCTGCAGGTCAAGGCCCTGGAGGCGGCCTGTGCCGCGAGCGGTCTTTCCGCGCCCCGCCTGCTCGCGCGCGTCGGAGCGCTCGCCTCGCCCCATGACTACCACTTCGGGCGTTTCCTGCACGAGCATTTCCGCCACGGCACCGGGTTCGCCGTCGAGGGGCCGCTGGCCGAGCATCCCGACCTGCCGCAGGCCCCGGTCGTCGCCTGGTCGATCGACGATGCGGCCACCACCGAGATCGACGATGCGCTGTCGGTCGAGCGCATCGCAGGCGGCTATCGCATCGGCGTGCACATCGCGGCGCCTGCGCTGGGCATCGCGGCGGGCTCGCCGCTCGACGCGGTGGCGCTGTCGCGGCTGTCCACCGCCTACTTCCCGGGGCGCAAGATCACGATGCTGCCCGAGCCGGTGATCGAGCGTTACTCGCTGGCCGCGGGGCAGGTGGTGCCGGCCGTCTCCCTCTACGCGGAGGTCGACGAGGATTTCGCCATCCGCTCGACCCGCACCGCCGTCGAACGCGTGCAGATCGGTGGCAACCTCCGGCTCGATGCGCTCGAACCCTGCTTCACGCCCGAGGCCCTAGCCGCGGCCGGCGCCCGCGCGGTGCCCGCGCTCGATCATCCGCAGGGTTTCGAACTGTGGACGCTGTGGGGATTCGCGCAGCGGCTGCTGGCCTCGCGCGGAAAGCAGCCCGAGGCGCCGGGGCGGGTCGAGTACTCCTTCATCGTCGAGGGCGATCGGGTCCGGCTGCGGCCCCGGCCCCGCGGCTCGCCGCTCGACACGCTCGTCGCCGAACTGATGATCTTCGCCAACAGCCGCTGGGGAGGCGAACTGGCCGGCGCCCAGGTGCCCGCCATCTATCGCGCGCAGGCCGGCGGCAAGGTGCACATGACCACCGTACCCTCGCCGCACCAGGGCCTGGGCGTCGCGCACTACACCTGGGCCAGTTCGCCGCTGCGACGGATGGTTGATCTGGTCAACCAGCGGCAGATCATCGCCTGGGCCCTCGGCGAGCCGCCGCCGCACGAGGCGGGGGGCGAGTCGCTGCTGGCCGCGATGCGGGCGTTCGAACTGGCTCACGACGCGTACGGCGAGGCGCAGCGGCAGATGGAGCGTTACTGGTCGCTGCGCTGGATCGAGCAGGAGTCGCTTGCCGAGATCGATGGCGAGGTGATCCGCGAGAACCTGGTCCGCCTCGAGGGCGTGCCGCTCGTCGTGCGCGTCCCCTCGCTGCCCGAGCGCGCATCGGGCGAGCGGGTACGGCTCGCGGTCGAGCGCATCGACCTGTTCTCGCTCGACATCGGGCTCGGCTGGAAGGCGCCCCCGCCGGCCTGAGGCCGCGCGGCGCCGCGCGCGCGCCGTGGACTCGCATGCAGTCGGTGCGGCCGGATCGGGGCAGCGCAGGGCGCGTCGGCCGGCACGACGACCCCCACGCCCCGGCACCGATCCGGGTACCGGGTCCGCGCGCGCCGCGGGCAGGGGCCGCAGCGCGCGGGCGGCTGACTTTGGGTCCCGGCTCGCCTAGAATCCGCGCCATGCCGAACCTGCCGCCGCCCTCGCGCCCGGCCGCGCGCCGCCGCCGGCGATGCCACGGCGGCGCCTCCCGACCGTGAGCGTCGCCGCGACCGCCGTCCCGCGCTATCTCGCGCCAGCGAGGCTGCTCGAAGCCGCGCTGCTGCGCCCGGTGCCCGCGGTGCACCGGCTGCTCGCGGTGGCGCTGCTGCTGTCCGTGGTCGCGCATGCATCGCTGCTGGCGGTGAAGTTCGTCGAGCCCCCCCGTTCGCGCGGCGGCGAACGCGCGCAGGCGCTCGAGGTGGTGCTGGTGAACTCGCGCACCCGGCAGGCGCCGCGCAAGGCCGACGCACTGGCGCAGAGCAACCTGGACGGCGGCGGCAACACCGATGCCGCGCGTCGCGCCCAGAGCCCGCTGCCGGCCTCCGTGCGCGGGGCGCAGGTGCCCGACCCGGTGGAGGCGGCGAAGGCCCGGGCGGCGCAGGCCGAGGCAGAGCTGCAGAGTCTTCTTGCCCAGGCGAAGTCGAAGACCGCGGTCGACACCCGCGACTCGCCATCGACGCGCGACCCGTCCCGAACGCCGAGCGCCTTGCCGTCGACGACCGGCTCCGCCGATCTCGCCGCGCGCAGCCTGGAACTCGCGAGGCTGCAGGCGCAGATCTCGCAGGACTGGGACGCCCTGCAGCAGCGGCCGCGGCGCCAGTTCGTCGGCGCGCGCACCCAGGAGTACCGGTATGCGCGGTACGTCGAGGACTGGCGGGCCAAGATCGAGCGGGTGGGCAATCTCAACTACCCGGACGAAGCCCGCCGGCAGCGGGTATACGGCTCGTTGCTGCTGACCGTGTCGATCCGGCGCGACGGTACCGTCGAGTCGATCGAGATCAACCGCTCATCGGGTTTCCGCGTGCTCGACCAGGCGGCGGTGCGGATCGTCGAACTGGCCGCGCCCTTCGCGCCGTTCCCGCCCGACATCGCGCGCGACACCGACGTGCTGGCGATCACGCGCACGTGGAGCTTCAGCAGCGGCGACCAGTTCCAGACCCAGTGACCCCGCGCGGAACCGACGTACGCGCGACCGACCGCTGCCCCTCCGCCCCTCCGACGCCCGCATGGCCCACCCGCCGTTCTTCCCGACCGCAGCCTGCCGTCCCGGCGTGGAGCGAGGTTCGCGATGAGCGATCGCTACGCCGTGTTCGGCCATCCGGTCGCCCATAGCCGTTCGCCGGAGATCCACGCCGAGTTCGCGCGTTCAACCGGACAGGACATCCGCTACGAGCGCATCCTCGCGCCGCTCGACGGCTTTGCCGCGGCCGTCGCCGCGTTCCGCGCAGCGGGCGGGCGCGGGGCGAACGTGACCCTGCCGTTCAAGCACGAGGCCTGCACGCTCGCGACCGAACTGACGATGCGCGCGAGCGATGCGGGTGCGGTGAACACGCTGCGCTTCGACGGCGAGCGGGTGCTCGGCGACAACACCGATGGCGCCGGACTGGTACGCGACCTCGAGGTGAACCTCCAGCGGCCGCTGCGGATGGCCCGCGTGCTGATGCTCGGTGCCGGCGGCGCGGCGGCGGGCGTGCTGCTGCCGCTGCTCGAGGCAGGCATCGCGAGCCTGCACATCGCCAATCGCAGTCCCGGGCGCGCGCGCGCGCTGGCCGGGCGGCATGCCGGCCGCGGGCCGTCGGTCAGCGGCGGCGGGCTGGATGACTCCATGCACGGCACCTGGGACGTGGTGATCAACGCCACGTCGGCGAGCCTGTCCGGCGAGATGCCCTCCCTCGAAGGGCTCGGGTTCGGCGCGGACGCGCTCTGCTACGACATGGTGTACGCGCCGGACCGGCAGGCCCTGCCCGGGCCGTTCCTGCAGGCCGCGCGCGAAAAGGGGGCGCGCATCGCCGAGGGCATGGGCATGCTCGTCGAGCAGGCGGCCGAGTCGTTCACCCTGTGGCGCGGGGTGCGTCCCGATACGCGTGCACTGCTCGAACGCATGGCGCCGGCCTGGCGCGGCGGGCGCTGAGCGCGCTGCAGGCTGCCCGGCATGCTGCGCTGGATTCGCAGGCTGCTGCTCGCCGCCCTTGGTGTCCTTCTGGCCTGGCAACTCTGGTTGCTGGGGCATGTGCTCTACTGGGATTTCGCCAACCCCCGCGAGACCTCGTTCATGCGCATGCGGCTGGCCGAACTGCGCGAGCGGGATCCGAAGGCCCGCCTGAAGCACCAGTGGGTGCCGTACGAGCGGATTTCGGTGCACCTCAAGCGCGCGGTGATCGTGGCCGAGGATGACCGCTTCGTCGATCACGAGGGGTTCGACTGGAAGGCGATCCAGAAGGCGCTGGAGCAGAACCTGCAGCAGGGCCGGGTGGTGCGGGGTGGCTCCACCATCAGCCAGCAGCTCGCGAAGAACCTGTTCCTGTCCGACGCCCGCACCCCGGCGCGCAAGGTGCAGGAGGCGGCCATCACGCTGATGCTCGAGCAGGCAATGACCAAGCGGCGCATCCTGGAGATCTACCTGAACGTGATCGAGTGGGGCGACGGCGTGTTCGGCGCCGAGGCGGCCGCGCGACACTACTTCGGGGTCGGCGCCGCCCAGCTCACGCCCGAGCAGGCCGCGAGGCTCGCGGCGATGGTGCCCAACCCGCGCTTCTACGACCGCAACCGTGGCAGTGGGTGGCTTTCGCGCTACAGCGAGATCATCCTGCAGCGCATGCCGCGGGCGCAGTTGCCCTGATCGCGGCAGGGCGTTCGCTTCGGGCACGGGCGCATCGTCGATTCCGCCCGGAGGCGCCGGGTATCGGGCGGCACCCGCCCGCCGGCGTGCCGCGAGGCGCTGCATCCCCCGCGGTGCGGCTCGCGCGCGCGCGGCCCGGGCCGGGTGCCCGGGCGGGAGTCGGGTGACCGGCGCCGAGCCTCGCGCCGGGTGATGGCCGCGACCGGGGTCGGCGCATACAATCGCGCCACGACGGACGAGGACGGGGCGGGACCGGCGATGGCCGAGGTCGAGGAGCCGCGAAGCGTGCAGGACAGCCTGCAGCAGATCCAGGATCTGCTGCGGCGTCAGCGCGTGGTCGAGTCGCTCGCCCGGCGCGAGGGCGAGGGACGCAGCGGCGAGCTGACCGACCGCCAGCCGATCGTCGACACGCTGGTGCACAAGCGCAACGAGGTCGAACTGCAGGCGCGCCTCGATGCCCTGCACCCGGCCGACGTGGCGACCCTGCTCGAGGCGCTGCCGCTCGAGGAACGCCTGCGGGTCTGGCAGCTGGTCAAGGCCGATCGCGACGGCGAGATCCTGCTCGAGGTGTCCGATGCGGTCCGCGAGTCGCTGATCGCGGACATGGATCGCGGCGAACTGGTTGCCGCGACCGGCCAGCTCGACACCGACGAGATCGCCGACCTTGCGCCCGACCTGCCCGAGGAGGTCATCGCCGACGTCTTCCGGTCGCTGTCGGCCGAGGAGCGCGAGCAGCTGCGCGAGGCGCTGTCCTACCCCGAGGACAGCGTCGGCGGCCTGATGGACTTCGAGATGGTGACGATCCGCGAGGATGTCACCGTCGAGGTGGTGCTGCGCTACCTCCGGCGCCTGGACGAACTGCCGGCCAACCTCGACAAGCTGTTCGTGATCGATCGCAAGGGCGTACTGGGCGGCGTGCTGCGCCTCGACCGGCTGCTGCTCAACGAGCCCGAGGTCGAGGTGGCGACGCTGGTCGATCGCAACGTGGTGAGCTTCAGGCCCGACGAGTACGCCCGCGATGCGGCCGCGGCCTTCGAGCGCTACGACCTGGTGTCGGCGCCGGTGGTCGACGAGCAAGGCGAGGTGATTGGCCGGCTCACCGTGGACGTGGTCGTCGACTACATCCGGGAGGCCTCCGAGGCCGAGCGGCTGAAGGCGAGCGGCCTGCGCGAGGAGGAAGACCTGTTCGCGCCGGTCTGGGACAGCCTGAAGAACCGCTGGACGTGGCTCGCCATCAACCTGGTCACCGCCTTCATCGCCTCGCGGGTGATCGGCGCCTTCGAGGAATCCATCGAAAAGCTCGTCGCGCTCGCCGCGCTCATGCCCATCGTCGCCGGCATCGGCGGCAATGCCGGCAACCAGACGATCACGATGATCGTCCGCGCGCTCGCGCTGGGCCAGATCAGCCCGGACAGCGCGCGCAAGCTGTTCACCAAGGAGATCGCCATCGCCCTGATCAACGGGCTGGTCTGGGGCAGCATCGTCGGGGTCGTGGCCTACCTGCTCTACGGCAATGCGGCGCTCTCGGCGGTCATGGTCGCGGCGATGACGCTCAACCTCCTGCTCGCTGCGCTGGCGGGAGTGCTGATTCCGCTGGCCCGGCGCTGGCTCGACCGCGATCCCGCGGTGGGCTCCTCGGTACTGATCACCGCACTCACCGACAGCGGCGGGTTCTTCATCTTCCTCGGGCTCGCCACGCTGTTCCTGATCTGAGCGATCCGGCGGCGGGGACACGGCGCGCTGCAGGTCGTGTCGCGCCCCGGCCCATCCCCGGGGCGACGGTCGTGCGGGCGGCGGCTTGCCACCACGGCTCCCGCGAACGCGTGCGACGCGCGTCCCCGGGCAACGGCCCCGCCAGGGCCGCCGGTATCGCCATCGCTTTCGCTAACGCGTGGGGCGCGGGCGTGGCCGTACGGGGTGTCGCCGGCATGCCGTCCCGGCACCCCCGACGCCTCGAGGCTCGCCTTGCGCGTCAGGAGGGCCCCCCGGCCTGCCGTCGGCCAGGGACGGCGACCGCGTGCGAGGCGCGCAGTCTGGACGGACGCCGGGTGTCGCGCTGCCCCCGGTCACGCCTCGTCCCTACAATGGGGCCAGGAGGAGTGCCGAGATGATCATCCGCCGTCCCGCCGATATCCCCGCTTCGGAAATCACCCCGCCCGAGGTGTATGCCGCGCGCCGTCGCCTGATGGCGGGCGCGGGTGCCCTCGCGCTCGGCGCCGGCGGTCTGTCCGGCGCTGCCGCGCAGTCCCGCGTGAAACTCGAGTCGGTGCGTCCATGGCCCGGCAGCACGAAGGAGGCCCAGAACACGTTCGAGCAGATCACCTCCTACTCGAACTTCTACGAGTTCGGGCTCGACAAGGGCGACCCGCTGCGCAACTCGAAGGCGTTCCGCACCCGGCCGTGGACGGTCGCGGTCGAGGGCGAGGTGCGTCGCCCCCGATCCTTCACGATCGAGGAACTGCTCAAGCTCGCCCCCATCGAGGAGCGCGTCTATCGACTGCGCTGCGTCGAGGCCTGGTCGATGGTGATCCCGTGGGCCGGCTACCCGCTGGCCGAACTCATCCGCCAGGTGGAACCCACCGGCAACGCGAAGTTCGTCGAGTTCCACACGCTGCTCGATCCGCGCCAGATGCCGGGCCAGCGCGACCCGGTGATCCAGTGGCCGTATGTCGAGGGCCTGCGACTGGACGAGGCCATGCACCCGCTGACCTTGCTCACGCTCGGGTTGTACGGCGAACTGCTGCCCAATGCGAACGGCGCCCCGGTGCGGCTGGTCGTGCCGTGGAAGTACGGCTTCAAGAGCGGCAAGTCGATCGTTCGCATCCGGTTCGTCGAGCGCATGCCGACGACCGCGTGGGTCCGGTCGGCTCCGCACGAATACGGGTTCTACGCGAACGTGAACCCGGCGGTCGACCATCCCCGCTGGAGCCAGGCACGGGAGCGGCGCATCGGCGAGCTGCGCAAGCGCGAGACGTTGCCGTTCAACGGCTATGGCGACCAGGTCGCCAGCCTCTACGCCGGCATGGACCTGCGCAAGTTCTACTGAGCCCGCGGGCGCGGCAAGCGCCCGCATCGGTCCGGCTCGCGCGACGTCCCGGCCCCGCCCCAGGCTCGCGCCCGTGCCGAGCGCACGCCAGCGGCAGGCGCCGGATCCGCCGACCGGCGCCCGCGACCGGGGCTCGCTGCCGCGTGCGTGCGGACGGCCCCGTCCCCCGTAATCGCCCGCAAGCCCCGGCTGCGGAGCGCGTCGCCGGGAGCGTGCCTCGCTAACGTGGCGGGGCACGGCGGGGATGGTCCCTGCCAGCCACCGGGGATCGCCCCCGGTGTTCCGCGCATCGTGCGCGGGGGTCGCCGGCGGCGTGCTGCCGGTGGCCATCACCCTGCGGGGACGTCGCTGTCCCCGCAAGGGGTCCGTGCGTCCCCGTCGATGACGGAGGAAGCATGGACGAGGCGTTCATGGAGTCGTACCTGCGCTGGCTGGGGCAGGCGAGCGATGCCGAACTCCTGCAGCGCAGGGAGGCGGTTGCGGTCGCGCTGCTGCAGGCCTGCATCGAGTCGGAACTGAGTCGGCTGCTCTCGGGCCTGCTCGACGAGGAGATCGGGGTGCGCAGGGATGTGCAGCGGCTGCGCGAGCGGCGGCGGCACGCGCAGGAGCAGGCGGATGGCGACACGGGCGGACGATCGTGAGCCGATGGCGGGTGGGTCGCAGCCATCGACGGTGGGCACGGCGGGTGCGGGCGGGGGATTTCGTTCCCGCCCGCGACGCGCAGTCGACTCGCCGTGCGTTGACCTCGCGCCGCCGGTCGGGCCTGGTGGCCGCGCTGCGCGAGGCGGCCGGCGCGAGCGGTCGGATCGTGTCGCTGGTGATCGCCGGGATCGGGATCGAATCGCAGGGCAGCACGCAGTACCGGTTGGCGCTGCTGGCCGGGGTCACCGCCGGGGTGCTCTGGTGGGGGCTGGTGCATGCCGTCGCCCTGCTGCTCGACCGCCCGAAGGAGGACCCGGCGCCCGATGCTGTCCACGGCGCATCCGACGGGTCCGCGCCCTCCGGTCGCAGTGACCGGGGTGGCGCGTGCTGACGGGCTGAGTGCCGTCCCGACTCCGTGAACGACCTGGAGGCCGGTGCAGTGCCGGGCGGGGGGGACATCGCGTCCCTCCCGCCCGTTTCCTCGGGCGGGCCGAACCTGCGAGGCCGCGCGAGCCCATGGCGGCTGGGCGCGCATCTGCTCGCCGAGGCCACGGGTGCCGGCGCACTGATGCTCGCGCGGCTGCATCGGACGGCGTTGCCCCGGCTCGCCGCGCTGGGATCGGTCGAGGCCCACATGGCCGATGTCGGACCGCAACTGGCCGAGGCCGGACGGTGCTCCGGACGGCGGCTGGTCGTCGCGCGTGCGGGTGCCTCCGAATGGCTGGCCTGGGTACCCGACGCCGCGGATGCGAAGGCTGTACGTGAGCGCTGGCTTACGTTACTACACTCGTGGCCACGGCAGGCAGCGCCGCTGTTCCTGCGGTGCCAGCCCTGCGTGGCCTGCCAGCCCTGGCCGGTGGATGGCGGCGGGCGGATGCGCGCGCTGGAGGCCTTGCGCTCGCCTGCGGACACCCGCGCGGGGGTTGCCGCCCTCGCGCAACCGTCGTGTGCACCGCCCGCCGGACCGACCGCGGTGCCGGGCTGCCGCGAGACCCTGCAGACCGCGCAGGCGATGTGCTTCGAGCCGGTCATCGATCTGGTCGCGGGGCGGGTGGTCGGCTGGAGGTTCGTCGACTCGCGCGGTACGACGGCGATACCCGAAGCGGGTGCCGGTGACGCTCGCACCGCAAACCATCCGGCGCGGCTCGACGCCCGGGCGAGGCAAGGACCGACGAGGGTTGCACGCCCGGTGTCCGCGCGCCCCGCAGCCCCCACCGACCCGTTCGCAGTGCCTGCGCTGGCGGGGGCGGCCCGGTGCGAGATCCCGGTCGTCGGCGGACGCCCCGGATGCCTGATCCTGCCCGAGTCGATCGCCTGGTGCGCTCGGGGCCCGATGGGTCCCCTCGC
>CAIKXV010000088.1 GCA_903831455.1 uncultured Pseudomonadota bacterium
CAGGATCGATTCGTCGTCGGGCGCCTCCTCGAACACCGAGATGCCCATGTCGTGGATCATGCTGATTGCGTTCTCGATCTGCTCGGCGTCGAGCATGTCGTCGGGAAGGTGGTCGTTGATCTCCGCGTAGGTCAGGAAGCCTCGTTCCTTGCCGAGTGCGATCAGGTTCTTCAGCCGGAGCCGGCGCGTTTCCGGATCCATCGGCGTGCTGGCCGGCCCCTGGCCGCCCAGCGGGGTCTTCTTGCCCTTGGGCCCCCTCTGGTTGGCCGCCTTGGCCTGCGCCATCGCCTGCGCACGCTCGGCGATTTCGGCCTTGGTCGGTCGGCCGCCCTTGGCAACCGCAGCCGCGCCCGCGGCCGGCGCGGCATCGCGCGAGGCTGCTGCCGTGGCAGGCGCCTTGGCCGCCCCCTTGCCCGCCCCCTTGCCCGCGGCCGCAGCCGCAGGCTTGCCGCCGGCAGAAGCGACGCCAGCGCCCGCCGCAGCGCCGCCGGCCTCCGACCTCGCCGCGTTCGCCGGCGCGGCGGCCTTCGCGGCCGCAGCAGCGGTCGGAGCCGACGCGGGCCGGGCCTTGACCGGCGCCTTCCCCGCATCGGCGGGTTTCACCGTCTCCGCGCGAGCCGTCGATGGCTTCGGCAGGCTGCCCGCACCGGCAGGCGGGGCCGATTTCACCGGCGGCTTGCCAACCGGCCTGGCGGCCGTCCGGACTGCGGGGTTCGCGGGACTGCGGGACGCCCCGGGAGCCGGCCTTCCGGACGGCTTGGGAGCCTTCGGGGTCGGTTTCGCGGTTGCCTTCGCAGTTGCCTTCGCGGTGGGCTTTGCGGTTGCCTGCGCGGTGGGCTTTGCGGTTGCCTTCGGGGTCGGTTTCGCGGTTGCCTTCGCGGTGGGCTTTGCGCTTGCCTTCGGGGTGGGCTTTGCGATTGCCTTCGTGGCCGATTTCGCGACCGGCTTCGTGCCGGACCTGGCGCCAGCACCCGTCGCGGCTTTCTTCGCGGACGTGGCGGGCGACCCGGACCCGGGTCGCCGGGGCGCGGAACCCTTGGGCGCGGTTTTCGCGGGCGGTGTCTTCTGCGTCGGGCGGGCGTTGGACTTGCCCGTGGCGCGCGACCCTGCGGCCGGCTGCGCCCGTCCCTTCGCGGCAGCGCCCGCCTTCCCGGCAGGCTTGCCCGCGCCCTTGCCCACGACCTTGCCCTTGGAGCCCGTCTGCTTTTTCGCCATCGCTGTCACCCGCTCAAAGAACTCGCCAGTATACCATCGCCGAAGCCGCCCACCATCGAAACCGGGTCCCGAAACGCTCAGGAGCGGCGCAGCAATTCCCGAAGCGCGTCGCGCATCTCCGGCGTCATCGAAGCGAGCGACCCGGCCTGCGCGAGTTTCATCGCCTCGGCTCGCCGCAGTTGCTCGCGAACCTGCCGGTTCGCCCCGTCCAGTTGCTCCTCCACCTGCGCGACATCGTCCCAGTCCGGGGCATCGGCATCGACCTCGCGCAACAGCGCCTCGTGCTCGGTCCCCGCGAAGGCCTGCAGCACGCCTGCCGCACGCAGTTCCGCCGACTGGCCCAGGACGAACGAGACGACGGCCAGTACGGCCCGCCACTCGGGGTCGCGATCGGCCTGTTCCGGACACTCGACCCTGCCCGCCAACGCGGGATTGGACAGCAGGCATTGCAGAACGTTTCGCGCGAGCGAGGGCGCCGCCCGACGCCGCGGTCGCATGGAGGACTGCGACGCGGCCATCGGCGCCGCCGCAGGGCGCACCGCCTGCGCGACCGCGCCCGCGGACTGGACACCCCGTCCACCCGCGGCAGGCCAGAGTCCTTCGAGTTCCGCGTCCTGCAGCCCGGAGAGTTCGGCAATCCGGCGGCGGATCATCCGGGCGAGCACCGGGGCACCGGTCATCTGCGCGATCAGCGGACCCGCGTCCCGCACCAGCCGGGCACGCCCCTCGCTGCTCGCGAGATCGCCGCGTGCGCCGAGTTCCTTGACCAGGAAGCCCGACAGCGGCAGCGCTCCGGCGTACAGCGACTCGAACGCCTCCCGCCCCTCTCGCCGCACGAAGCTGTCCGGATCGTCCCCCTGGGGCAGGAACAGGAACGACAGGTTCTTGCCGTCGACCAGCTGGCCGAGGCTGTTCTCCAGCGCCCGCCACGCGGCACGGCGGCCCGCCGCGTCCCCGTCGAAGGCGAACACGACGTCGTCGGCCTGGCGCAGCAGCTTGTGCACGTGCTGCGCGGTGGTCGCCGTCCCGAGCGCGGCGACCGCATAGCCAATACCGTGCTGGGCCAGCGCGACCACGTCCATGTACCCCTCGACCACCAGCACCCGCCCGGCCTCGCGGATCGCCCGCCGGGCGCCGAACAGGTTGTAGAGTTCGCGGCCCTTGTCGAACAGGGGCGACTCGCGCGAGTTCAGGTACTTCGGCTGGTCCTGCGGGTCGATCACCCGGGCCCCGAAGCCCACGATCATGCCGCGCTGATCGAGGATGGGAAACATGATGCGGTTGCGGAAGAAATCGAATCGCCTGCCCGATTCCCCGTCGACGACCAGCCCGGCGGTTGCCAGTTCCGCCGAGGCGTAGTCGTCGAACACCTGCGCGAGGTTCTGCCAGCCCGAGGGCGCGTAGCCGATGCCGAAACGCGCCGCCGTCTCGCCGTTCAGCCCGCGCCGGCGCAGGTAGTCGATCGCCTGCGGACTTGTCCGCAACTGTTCGCGGTAGAACCGCGTCGCCTCGCGCAGGTACTCGTGCAGGCGGGCGATCGCGTCGGGCTCGGGGCCGGCCGACCCCGGCCGGGAACCTCCCCGCCCTCCACGCCACGGCTCTTCGGGCACCTGGACGCCGACCTGGCCGGCCAGCAGGCGGACCGCCTCGACGAATTCCAGCCCGTTGTAGGTCATCAGGAATCCGATCGCGTTGCCGCTCGCACCGCACCCGAAGCACTTGTAGATCTGCTTGGGCTGGCTCACCTTGAACGAGGGTGATTTCTCGTTGTGGAAGGGGCAGCGCGCGACGTGGTTGGTACCCTCGCGCTTGAGCGGGACGTAGCGCTCGATGACATCGACGATGTCGACGCGGGCGAGCAGTTCCTGGATGAACGACTGCGGGATCACGGCGCGCGGACCTGCGGGCGGCGAGCGACGAGGGGTCGGCGGTCGCCTCGCGGGCGCGCCGGTCGATTACGGTACAGCAGTTCGCCGCGGGCGGGGCTGTCGCCGGCCCGCCGCGCAGGCGCGCTCAGTTCGAGGCGAGAGCCGCCTTGACGCGCCCCGAGACCTGTCCCAGGTCGGCGCGGCCGGCCAGTTCGGCCTTCAGGATCGCCATCACGCGCCCCATGTCGCCCGGTCCCGCGGCGCCGGCGCGCTCGATCGCCGAGGCGATCGCGGCGACGAGTGCGTCCTCGGCGAGGGCCGGTGGCCGGTAGCCCTCGAGGACCTGCAGTTCCTCGGATTCGGCCGCGGCCAGGTCCTCGCGCCCGCCGGCGCGGAATTGTTCGATCGAATCCCGGCGCTGCTTGACCAGTTTCTCGATCACGGCCAGCACGTCCGCATCGGCCAGGTCCCGGCGCTCGTCGATCTCGCGCTGGCGGATGGCCGCGACCAGCAGTCGCAGCGTCGCGAGGCGGCGCGTCTCGCGGCTTCGCATCGCCGTCTTGACGTCTTCCTGGATCGTCGACTTGAGCGACATCGAACCTCTCCTCGGGCGGGGAGGCACCCCCGGTCGGCAGGTACGGTGCACGATCCCCAGCAACGACAACGGCGGCCGTAGCCGCCGTTCACGACCGACAGGGACGCAGCACGCGCCGCGCCACCCGCACCGGCATCAGTACATGCGGGGGGGCAGCAACTGGCTGCGTACGCGCTTGTAGTGCCGCTTGACCGCCGCGGCAAGCTTGCGCTTGCGCTCGGAAGTGGGCTTCTCGTAGAACTCGCGCGCACGCAATTCGGTCAGCAGACCGGTCTTCTCGATGGTGCGCTTGAACCGGCGAAGAGCGACTTCGAACGGCTCGTTTTCCTTCACGCGAACGCTGGGCATGAGGCCTCGATTGAAACGTGGACTCCGGCGGGCGAGGTCCGCGCGCCGGGCGGGGGAATGAACCGGTCGCTCAGGGCATGCACCCTGGACGCACCGGGCCGGAACCCCAGGCCGTGCACCGGAGGTGCGAACGCTGGCCGAAGATCCCTGACGAAAAGAACCGCGGATCATACCGATCCGTCCCCGGATTGGCAACCCTTCGCGTGTTCGCCGCCGCCGCGGCCGCGCGCCGTCAGTCCACGCGCGCGCCGGACTCGCGCACCACCCGGGCCCAGCGGGGCAGGTCCTCGCGGATCACCCGGGCAAAGGCCTCGGGCCCGGCACCCACCGGATCCGCGCCCTGGGCGGCATACCGCTCGCGGGCCTCGGGACTGGCGACGATGGCGCGCAGTTCGGTGTCGAGCCGGGACAGGACAGCGGACGGGATGCGTGCCGGCGCCAGCACTCCGAACCAGTTGGTCATGTCGTATCCGGGCAACCCGGCCTCGGCGACGGTCGGCACCTCGGGCAGCGTTCCGGAGCGCTGGCGACCAGTGACCGCCAGCGGACGCAGTCGGCCGGCGCGCACCTGCGGCAGCAACGGCACGATGCTCGCCAGCGTCAGCCCCACCTGCCCTGCGACGAGATCCGCGATGGCCGGCCCCGTGCCCTTGTACGGGATGTGCTGGAGGTCGATCGCGGCCATCGATGCGAACAGCACCATCGCCAGATGGCTGCTGCTGCCGTTTCCGGCCGACGCATACTGGAGGCGCCCCGGCGCCGCGCGCGCCGCCGAAATCAGTTCCCTGACCGATTTCGCCGGCAGGCCCGGCCCAGCCACGAGCAGCAGCGGCACGTTGACCAGCAGCGTGACCGGCTGGAAGTCGCGCACCGGGTCGTAGGCCACCTTGCGATACAGCGCGGGATTGATCACGTGGGGCAGGGACGTGAACAGCAGCGTATGGCCATCGGGCTCGGCGCGGGCGGCCAGTTCGGTGGCGATCACGCCCCCGGCTCCGCCGCGGTTGTCCACCACCACCGACTCGCGCAGCGCCTCCTGCAACCGCGAGGCGTGCAGGCGGGCGAGCAGGTCCGCCGCCCCACCCACGGGGAAGCCGACCAGCAGGCGGATCGGCCGGGCAGGCCACTGCGCGGGCGGGGCTGGCTGCGCGGAGGCGACCCCCGCGAGAACGAGGCTCGCCCCCCCGACCAGCGCCCCGGCGAGGCCGCGTTGCCTCGCGGGGGCAGGCGGACCCGGCGCCCGATCGCCGACCGCCGGGCGCGTCGCGGCGACCGGACCGATCACGCTTCGAGTGCGCGGCGCACGTACCCGTAGACCAGGTTGCTGCGCTCGCCGCCGTTCGCCTCGTAGGCCTGCTTGATGCGCGTGAAGCGATCGCCCTCGAGTTCCGCCCGCGCCGAGACGGGATAGTGATAGATGCGAGCGTTGTTGCCGCCCAGGATGGCCGACTTGACCGGACCGTCGGCCGCACCCAGCGGACGGAACCCGTGCTTGCGCTGCAGATCCTCGGGAATCTCGAGCCGGCGAAGCGACTCGATCTGCCACTGCGGCGAGCCGGTCCAGACCGCGTCGGTGCCCCACACGACCCGCTCATGGCCGAGGCCTCGGACGAGGATGCCCATCAACGCCGCCGCCAGCCGCGGCTCGGCCATCGTCGTCTGCGCGAAGATCTGGCCAAGGTCGCCGTAGACGTTGTTCACGCCGAACTTCCCGGGAATGTCGGCGAGGTCGTTCACCCACTCGACGCGGCCGGTCTGCTCGAACTGCGCCAGGCCCTGCTCCGCGCGACCGCCACCTGCGAAGCGGTAGCCGGAGTGGTAGATCACGAAGTTGAGCTGCGGCCAGTCCTTCGCCGCGCGGCCCACGTCGGAGACGTCGCAGTAGGGCAGCAGGCGCGGGAACTTCTCCGCGACGGACGGCGGGAACAGTCCCTTGTGCACGCAGACGTTGGCCAGGGACGGTCGGGTCTTCGCCGCGCGCACCAGCCGTTCGTAGAACGGGTAGACGAGCTTCTCGTCGTCCATCCGCCACGGATACTTCGAGAGATCCTTGTTCGTGTTGTCGCCGATCGTGTAGCCCTTGAACGAATCGGGCTGCAGCTTCTCGATCGCCTCGTCGACCTTCTCCAGCCAGCCCGGCTGCCCGGGCGTGAAGATCGCGTGCGACAGCGCACGCCTCGTGCCGGCCTCGCGGTTGATCTTCGCGCGCGCATCGGCCTTCATCTCGTTGGTGAGGAACCAGTCGACCGGGATGTCGGACGGCGCGCCACTGATCATCGCGACCTTGGTGTCGCTGTCGAGGTAGATCTCCTTGAAGTAGTTGGCGAACTTCAGGTCCTCGATCGTCTGCTCCTTGCCCCGCAGGGCCGGGTTCCAGCCGGCCTTGCCCACCGCGGCGCGCTGGGCGATGAAGCCCTTGATCCGGGTGTCGTCGCGCAGGAAGTGGGTATGCATGTCCATCACGAACTGGCCGGACAACGCCTTCGCGCGCTCGGTCGCCATCTCGGGCGTGGCGGCCTCGGCGCGCGAGACGCCGAACACCGGGCCCCAGGTGTCGTTCATCGCGAGGAAGGCCGCCGCCATCCCCGAGGCCGACCGGAAGAAGCGGCGGCGGCTCACGCCCTGGTGCGCGGCCAGTTCCTCGCCGTAGGTGCGAACGCGCGCCTCGAACTCGCGCTGCTTCTCGCTCTGGACGCCGGGCATGAACTCGTCGCTCGAGAACGGCCGGGTGGGAATAGGCGAGCGAAAGGTGGTTTCTTCTGCGGGCGCGAGCATCGCGCGCTCTTCGTCGGACAGGAATCCCATGTCAACCTCCCCTTGGACTGTCGTGATCGGTGTGCCACGGCATGGTAGACCCGCCGGGGCGCGGGCGAAAGGGCGCCCGGGGCCAGCACCCTGCGGCCGGTCGCGAGCGCGGCCTCATCCCGCCACCGCCGTCAGCACCCCGTCAGCGAAGCAGGGGGGCAGGCGTCGCCGCGCACCCGTCCGGGGCACCGCCGCGCGCAGGGCGCACGCCCCGCTCGACGACCGCCGCCTGCGCGGCCTGCGCGCGGTGCGGGCGCGCATCGCGGTCAATGCGCTCGGCGCGTTGCACGGCCGCCGCACCCGCTCCGCGGCGCCGGTCGGTGCATCGGCCCGTCTCGCGCGCGTCCGCGGTGCCGCGGGTTCGACCCGCCGGCCGAAGACCGACTCGCGTGCGCGCGCGAGACTCGCATCGAACCCACGGCGTGAAATCACTACAATGGCGTCAGCCAGCCTCCCGCCCCGCAGCCCCGCTCGCCGGGCGGACGGCGGACGCCACGACCCGAGGAGACCCGATGACCGCCCCCGCCGCCCGATTCGCCGCCACCCTGCTCGCCGGCGGACTGCTCGCCCCGCTCGCGCCCGCGATCGCCCAGGAGTTCCCCTCGCGGCCGATGCGCTTCCTGGTGCCATTCCCGCCCGGTGGGGTCGGCGACACGGTCGGCCGCATCGTGGCCAACCAGGTCTCCAAGGCCACCGGCCAGCCGATGGTCGTGGAGAACCGCACCGGCGCGAACACGGTGATCGCCACCGAGCTGCTGCTGCGCGCGCCGGCGGACGGCTACACGATGGGCATGATCGCCACCAGCTTCACGGTCAACCCCGCGGCCTACTCGAAGCTGCCCTACGACTCCATGAAGGATTTCTCGCCGCTCACCAAGCTGGTCTACAACCCGCTGATCATCTGCACCAACCCCTCGCTGCCGGTGCGCAACCTGAAGGAACTGGTGGCGCTCGCGCGCGCGCGTCCGGACGAACTCACCTGGGCGGTATCCAGCGCGCTCGGCGGCGGACGCATCGCCGGGGAACTGTTCGCGGAGGCGGCGAAGGTCCGCATGACCAACGTCGCCTTCGGCGGCGGCGCGCCGGCGGCCACCTCGGTGCTGGGGGGGCACACCAGCATGCTGATCAACAACGTGCTCGACTGCGTTCCCTACGTGGAATCGGGCCGCATGCGCGCGATCGCGGTCACCTCGTCGCAGCGATCCGACGCCCTGCCCAAGGTGCCGACCGTCGCCGAGTCCGGCTTCCCCGGATTCGACGTCACCAACTGGTTCGGCACCATGGTCCGTGCCGGTACTCCGCGCCCCGCCTTCGACCGGCTGCACGCGGAGGTCACGCGCGCACTCACGCTGCCCGAGACCCGCGAGACCTTCGCCAAGCTCGGCCTCACCGCCGACCCGACGCCGGCCCCGCAGTTCGAGGCTTTCCTCAGGCGCGAGATGGAGACCAGCGGTCGCATCGTGCGGGCACTCGGCCTCAAGGCCAACTGAGGCGCCCCTCGCGAGGCGGTGCGATCAGGCGGGCGGCACGCCGCCCGCCTCGCCCACCAGCTCGCGGTAGGCGTGCCAGCTGGCGTGCCCGACCAGCGGCACCACGAGCGCCAGGGCCACGTAGCGCGCGGCCATCCCCGCGCCGACCAGCAGTGCGATGACCGCGGCCCACGCGGCCATCGTCGCCGGGGCATGCGCGACCGCGCGGGCGCTGGTCACCATGGCCGCGAGCACGTCGCACGGACGGTCGAGCAGCATCGGCACCGACAGCGCGCCCGTGGAGAATACGAGCACGGCGAAGAAGCCCCCCACCGCGGCGTAGATCAGCAGGAAGGCGATGCCCGAGGGCGAGGCGAGCAGGTCCGAGAGCAGGCCTGCGACGCTGGCCGGGGCCTGCTCGACGAACAGCGCCACCAGCACCACCGACACCCGGATCCACGCCGCCAGCAGCAGCGCGAGGATCACGCCGTAGAGGGCGATCTGGCCCGGGTTCGCCCGCCAGGCCACCAGCGAGCGCGGGAACGCCCGCGGCAAGGCTGCCGCACGGCTGCGCGACAGGTCGTAGAGCCCGATCGCGAGGAACGGCCCGACCAGCACGAAGCCGGTGATCAGCGCCAGCATCCCGGCCGCGCTGCCCAGCGCCCTCTCCAGCGCGTAGCCCATCGCGGCGAACACCGTGCCATAGGCAAGGCTGGCAACCGGGGCCGCCCGCATGTCCCGTGCGCCGGCCGCCAGCCAGCGCACGGGCGCGCCACGGCCGGGCGTGCGCACCGGGGGCAGCCACGGTGCCTCGCCCTGGGCCGGGGGCTGCGGCATGCGACCGCTCAGGCGGCGCCGGTCAGGACGTAGGACGCGCCGCTCGCCTCGCACACGCTGCGGATCAGCCCGTCGAGTTTCTCCGGGACCGGGATGCCCTCCCGCAGGCGTTCCTCGCGCGCAGCGTACTCCGGGTCGCCGGGCACCAGTACCGGCTGGGCGGGGTCGGCCCGACGGACCTGGCGCATGTAGTCGAGCATCTCGTCCATGTCGTGCTCGAACTCGCCCTCCTCGCGGAACATCGTCGGATCGAGCGCGAGAAAGAAGTGCCCGACGTTGTCCGGTCCCGCGGGATCCTCTCGCTGCAGGCGCAGCGGCTGGAAGGCAGCGCCCGAGAGCGTCGCCGAGAGGATGTTGACGACCGCGGCCAACCCATAGCCCTTGTGGCTGCCGAGTTCGCGGGTGCCGCCCAGCGGCGTGATGTTCTTCAGCTCGAAGGCGCGCTTCGCATCGGTGAGCGGCTGCCCCTGCTCGTCCACGGCCCATCCCACCGGCAGGGGTTTGTCGTTCAGCCACTTCAGCTTGAGCTTGCCCGCTGCAACCGTCGTGGTCGCCATGTCGAGGTTGAACGGCGCGTTGCGCCCGGCCGGCGCCGCCACCGAGATCGGGTTGGTGCCAAACACCGGCTCGGCCGCGAAGGTGGGCACCAGCGCGAGCCCGCGGGCCGATGTCGTCGCGATGCCCAGCAGGCCGGCCCTCGCCGC
>CAIKXV010000089.1 GCA_903831455.1 uncultured Pseudomonadota bacterium
CGACCGTGAGGTCTGCGGCGATGTCGCGCAGGCGGTCGTCCCCCACGGTCAGCGGGTCCGCGTCGAGCACGGCGAAATCGGCGAGCAGGCCGGGCGCGAGCCTGCCGCGCTCGTGTTCGGCGAATGCGAGCACCGCGCCGCTGGTCGTGCTCGCTCGAAGTGCCTGCCGCCGATCGAGGGCCTGGGCGGGCGCGACCGGCTGGTTCGTATAGCGATTCAAACGGGTCGTGGCCTGCCACATCGGCCAGAACATCGACACCGGTACGTTGTCGGTGGCCAGCGCCAGCGGCACGCCGGCCTCCACCAGCCAGCGCAGCGGCGAGATCTCGTCCTCGCGCCCGGCGCCCAGTCGCTGCGCGAGCAGATGCCCCTCCTTGTAGACGTACCGGTTGGTGTGGCTGGTGGCGACGAGGCCCAGGTCCCTCGCGCGTGCGACGTCGCGATGCGACAGCGTCGACACGTGGCCCAGCACCCAGCGCCGATCGCGGATGCCGACCTGCCGGTCGACCGCCTCGAACAGGTCGAGCATGTTGGGCCAGATGGCGACGGCTCGTATGTCCCGCTCGGCGCAGGCGACCAGCAGCGCAAGCGCCTTCTCCCGCGCCAGTGCCGTGTCGTAGTTGAAGCCCGCCCACCCGGTGTAGGGCATCGAGCGTGCCCGCACGGCGTTGTCGGCCAGCGGGTCGATGTCGACGAACAGTCCGTCGAGCCGAAGTTGCCGATCGCCGATGCCCCCGCGCGCCAGGGGTGCGAAGGCGGCATCGAGCAGCCGACCCCAGGCACGCGGATCGGTGCCGGCCTCGCCGGCGCGGAGCGCCTGCCAGTCCGGGCTGACGACGAGCGTGGTGCGCATGCTGAGTCCACCGGAGCGATGCACGGCCGCATAGGCGCGCACCAGCTCCGCGGATGCACCATGCTCCTCGAACACCGACGTGGTCCCGAACGCGTGGTACGCGCGCATGGCGGCAGGCAGGGTGGCGATGCGGTCGGCCTCGGTGAAGCCGGGGGCGCAGGCGAGCAGGCTGTGCTCGGCGATCGGCATCATGGCCTCTTCGCTGAACACGCCGGTCGGATCGCCACGAGCATCGCGCTCGATGGTCAGCGTCGGCGTCGGGGACACCGTCGAGCGGTCGATCCCGGCCGCGCGCAAGGCCGCGCTGTTGGCGATCGAGACCAGGGGCGGCGTGTGGCGCCAGTATCCCCAGATCGATCGGATCAGCACGGGATGGTCCGGGGCCGCGGCGTCCAGTTCGTGGCGAGTGGGCCAGCGTCCCTCGGCCAGGCACGAAGGGGCGTCGAAGTAAGCCGGCGGGGTGCCGATCGGCATCGTGACGATCCACTCGCCCGGCGGGCGCTCGCGGGCGAGTTCGGCGATGCGGGCCTGGATGTCGGTGATGCTGCGGACCGGCCCCAGCGAGGGGAACACCTGCTTGAGTCCCTCGCGGTCCATGTGGGCATGGCCGTCGGAGAGCCCTGGCACGACCGTGCGTCCGCCGAGTTCGATCATCCGCGTTTCGGGGCCTGCCAGCGCGCAGATCGCCCGATCGTCGCCGACGGCGAGCACCCGATCGCCGGCCACCGCGAGGGCGGTGGCGTGCGGATGCGAGTCGTCCATCGTGATGACGGAGCCGCCGAGCAGCAGCAGGTCGGCCGTGGGGTGCGAACGGGTGCTGGGCGGGCGGGACATGGTCGGTACGCGGGTGGGTTGCCGGTGATCGGGCACGGCCCGGTGGCCCGGGGAGCGGGGCCTGCGGCACGGCCGTTCGATCGCGAGACGGGTTGTTGTCGAACGGAACGTGCCCGGGGCGGGCAGCACGCGTTGCGCGCACGCGGGTCAGCGCCCGCGGGTCAGGGTCCGCGGATCGGGCCCGCGGGTCGGGGCTGGGCGCGCCGAATCCGGCGCACGCGGATCATATACGCGTCGCAGGGCAGCGCCTCCCGCCTTGAGCGGACCGCGGGCCTTTGGCAGACTGCCACCGAGGGGCGGATCTGCCGCTGCCGGAAGGGACCCGATGGCACTCTTCACAGTCATTCGCGCGGTTGCAGTCATGACCTCGGCACTGATCGCGGCGGCCCCGGGTGGGCTGCACGCGCAGGCGCCGTGGCCGCAGCGGCCGATCCGCGTGGTCGTGCCGTTCCCGGCCGGGGGGGCGCTCGACCAGCTCGCGCGGGTGCTGGCCCAGCGCGTGGCCGAGCCGCTGGGGCAGGCGATGATCGTCGAGAACCGGCCGGGCGGCGGCACGGTGATCGGGACCGATTTCGTCGCCAAGGCCATCCCGGACGGCCACACCGTCCTGATGGTGGCCAACAGTTTCACCATCCAGCCGGCGGTGCAGGCCCGCTTGCCCTACGACATCGCCCGCGATTTCGCGCCGTTGACGCTGGCTGCGACCACGCCTCACCTGCTCGTGGTGCACCCCTCCCTGCCCGCGCGCTCGGTCCGGGACCTCACCGACATCGCGAAGCGCCGACCCGGCGAGCTCAACTACGCGTCGGTCGGACCGGGCACCGCCCAGCACCTCGCCGGAGAGATGTATCGATTGCAGGCCGGGGTCAAGGTGGTCCATGTGCCGTTCCAGGGTTCGGCTCCCGCGGTCCAGGCCATGCTGGGCGGCCACATCGAGTGGATGTTCGCCAACCTCACCGACGTCGCGCCGCACGTCAAGGCGGGCCGCCTGCGGGCGGTCGCGGTCGCCACCGCGCAACGCATCGAGGGCTGGGCGGACCTGCCGACGCTGCAGGAGTCCGGGTTCGCCGGGTTCGAGTCCTCTTCCTGGTTCGGGGCCCTGACCAACGCCGCGGTCCCCCCGGACGTGGTGCGCCGCCTGTCGGCGGAACTCGTCCGTGCCGTGCGCTCGGCGGAGGCGCGCGACCGGCTCGGTTCGCTGGGGCTGACGCCGGTGGGCAGTTCGCCCGAGGGATTCGGTGTGTTCCTTCGCGCCGAGACGGCCAAGTACGCGCGGGTGGTGCGCGACGCAGGCGTGCGCATCGACTGATCTTCGTGAGCCACCCTGTACTGCCGGACGCGGGGGCGGTTCGCCCGCGCAGGAGTCCGCCGGGTCCGTGGGCACTGGAGGTCCGGCCCGACCGTGGGCTCGCCTTGCTGGTCGGGGCGGTCGGGCTCGCGCTCTCGGCGGGCGCCGTGGTGGCGCTCGCCGAGGTGCCGCTGGTCGCGGCCGGCACGGCGGCCTGGCTTTGCGGATTGACCGCACGAGCCGTGTGGGGCGATGCGCTGCGGGGCGGGGCCGGGACGCGAGGGCGCGTCGAACTCGCCGCGGACGGAACCGTCTGGTTCGAGGGGAAGGGGCGAGGATGGCAGGCGCGGCTGGCCCCGGGCTCGCGAACGCTGGGTGCGTGGGTACTGCTTCGGCTCGAGGGCGGTGGGGGGGCGGGTGTCCAGTCCATCCTGCTCTCGCCCGGCGCCTGTGATCCGCAGGCGCTGCGGCGGCTGCGAACCGCCTTGCGCTGGGGCATGCGCATCCCGCTCGCGGCGGCCCGCGGCTCCTCCGGGCGCGGAACTTCCGGGGGCGCGCGGCGGTCTGGCAACCATGGACCCGATGCCACGACTGTCCCCCATGCCCGCGCCCCGGCCGCGCGAGGTGGCGCGTGAGCGATCGGGAGGTCGACCAGCAGCTCGTCGAGCGCGCGCAGCGCGGCGACAAGCTGGCCTTCGAACTGCTCGTGAGCAAGTACGAGCGGAAGCTGCAGCGACTGCTCTCGAGACTGGTGCGCGACCCGGCGGAGGTGGAAGATGTCGCCCAGGAGGCTTTCATCAAGGCCTATCGGGCGCTCCCGACCTTTCGCGGCGACAGCGCGTTCTACACATGGCTCTACAGGATCGGCATCAACACCGCGAAGAACCACTTGGCCGCGCAGGGTCGGAAGGTGCCCGCGCTCTCCGACCTGCCCGGGGAGGAGGGGGACGAGGATGGCGGGGCGCTGGGTCGCGACGCGAATACGCCGGAGGACGAACTGATGAGCCGGCAGGTGGCCGAGACCGTCAACGCCGCGATGCAGGCGCTGCCCGAGGAGCTGCGCTCGGCGATCATGCTGCGGGAGATCGAGGGCATGAGCTACGAGGACATCGCGGCCATGATGAACTGCCCGATCGGCACGGTGCGCTCGCGCATCTTCCGCGCCCGGGAGGCCATCGCCACGCAGCTTCGCCCGCTGCTGGGCACCAGTCGCGATCGGAGGTGGTGAGATGAAGGACGTCTCGTCGCTCATGGACGGCGAACTGGACGCGCGCAAGGCGCGGTCCACGATCAAGCGCGTCGAGGACCAGGATGAGCTGTGGGACGCGTGGGCAACCTTCCACCTGATCCGCGACACGCTCCAGGGCAACCCGGTGGTGCCCGGGCGCCTGAACCAGCGCCTGCACGAGCGTCTGCTGGAGGAGCCGGTGCCGGCGCCGGTGCCATGGTGGCGACGCGCGGGGCGGTCGCGGACGCTGCGGGTCGGCACGCTGCTCCTCGCCGCGCTGTTGCTGGGCTGGATTGCCCACTGGCAGCTGAGCCCGCCCGCGCGCGGTCCGTCGGACAGCCTGTCGGCAGCCGCGGGGCCGGATCCGTTGCAGCAGCCGCGCGTGGCCGAGCGGGTCTCCGCGCACCGCCCGATGATGCCCCCGGATTCGGGCGAGGAGCCACCCCGTGCCAGCGAGGCACGCCCATGATGCGGCGCCTGCGGAATCGATTGCTGGGCCTGCTGGTCGTGGCGACGGGGCTGGTGTCGGCGAGCGCAGGTGCGAGCGAGGGCCCGGCCGCGGCCGATGCCCTGCTCGCGCGCGCCGTATCGACCCTCGCCGGCAGCGACTGGTCGGGCGTGTACGTACACACCGCAGGCGGGCAGTCCGAATCGTTTCGCACGAGCCGCCGGGTCGAGTCGGTGTCGGATACCGAGCGGGTCGAGGCCCTGGAGGGGCAGGCGCGCGAAATCGTTCGCCAGGGCGACGAGATCCACCTGTTTCTCCCCGGCAGGCGCGAGGTGCGGATCGAACGCAGGATCGCGACCTCCGGGTTCCCGCAGGTGCTTCCCGCGGACCCGACGGTGCTCGGCCGCAGCTATCGGGTGTCGGTGAGCGGAACCGGGCGCGTGGCCAGCCGCGATGCCGTGATCGTGCGCCTGCAGGCGATCGACAGCCTGCGCTACAGCCGGGAGATCTGGCTCGATCGCGAGACGGCGCTCCCGCTCAAGCAGCGCGTACTCGATGCCGCCGGCGCCGTGCTCGAGCAGACCGCTTTTTCGGAGGTGAGCGTTGGCCGGCGGATCGCAGCCTCGCGCGTGCAACCGGGGCGTCAGGTCGGATATGCCGGATGGGACGTGAAGACGCTGACCGCCCCGCTGCCCGAGGGTGTCGTCCCGCCCGACGCCGCGCGGCTCGGTCAGGGCTTCCGGTTGCTCGGCGGCGTGGCAAGGAAGGCGATCGGTGACGCCCCGGCCGCCACGCACTGGGCGTTCGGCGACGGACTCGCCGTGGTGTCGGTCTTCGCCGAGGATGCAGCGGCCCTGCCCGGGGTATCGGTGCCGGTCGCGGCCCAGCGGGGAGCGCTCGGGGTCGTCGAGACGGCGCTCAACGGGCGCCGGCTGATCGCGGTGGGCGAGGTGCCCCGTGCGTTGCTCGAGAGGAGCCTCGCCGCGGTCGGCGCGGCGCCCCGGTGAGGCGCCGACCGATGGGGCAGGCTGCGATCGAAGGGCGGTCGCCGACCCGTGCGCCGTCGGCCACGGGTCGGGCGTTCGGCTCGATCGTCGTCGGGCGAGGCGCAACGGCTTGTGTTTCGCCGACCGCGCCCCTATGTTCCGCACCTCCGGCCGTGCGGGCAGGCGAGTGCCCGACCGCGCGCAGGCACGCTGGCCGGCTGGCGCCAGCCCGCGTCCGCCCGACCGACCTCCGGTACCCCTGAACCCACGTTCGCATCCTCGACGCCATGGCGATCCCGCTTCCCCGTTCGCTGTTCGTGCTGACCCTTCTGCTCGTGCTGATCGGCCCCTGGTCGGGCGTGGTGGGCGCGTCGCCCGCCCGCGCCCAGGTCGTGCTGCCCGACTTCGCCGACCTGGTCGAGCGCCATGGCTCGGCCGTGGTGAACATCTCCACCACCCAGGTCGTTCGCTCGGGGCGCGGTCTCCCGCAGGTACCCAACGTGCCCGAGGACGATCCGTTCTTCGAATTCTTCCGGCGTTTCCTGCCGCCGAACACCGGACCCCGCGAATTCGAGTCGCGATCGCTGGGATCCGGCTTCATCATCAGTGCCGATGGCTACATCCTGACCAACGCGCATGTGGTGGACGGCGCCGACGACATCACCGTCCGCCTGACCGACAAGCGCGAGTTCCGGGCGAAAGTCGTCGGGTCCGACCGGCGAACCGACGTGGCCGTGCTGAAGATCGAGGCGTCCGGCCTGCCGCGGGTGACCCTGGGCGACCCCAACAGGCTCCGGGTCGGCGAGTGGGTGGTCGCGATCGGCTCGCCGTTCGGCTTCGACAACAGCGTCACCGCGGGCATCGTCAGCGCGAAGGGCCGGGCGCTGCCCCAGGAGAATTTCGTACCGTTCATCCAGACCGACGTGGCGATCAACCCCGGCAATTCCGGCGGCCCGTTGTTCAACCTGCGCGGCGAGGTGATCGGGATCAACTCGCAGATCTACAGCCGCACGGGCGGCTTCATGGGCCTGTCGTTCGCCATTCCGATCGACGTGGCCATGGACATCGGCCAGCAGCTGCGCACGAGCGGACGGGTCGCGCGCGGCCGCATCGGGGTGGTGATCCAGGAGGTCACGAAGGAACTGGCCGAGTCGTTCGGCCTGCGCAAGCCCCAGGGCGCGCTGGTCAGCGGACTGGAGAAAGGCGGGCCTGCCCAGGTCGCCGGCATCGAGCCCAGCGACATCATCCTCCGGTTCGACGGCAAGCCCGTGAACGCCTCGGCCGACCTGCCCAGGATCGTCGCGGCGACCAAGCCGGGGGCGCGGGCCGTGGTCGAGGTGTGGCGCAAGGGCGCGACCCGTGAGTTCACCGTGACCGTAGCCGACACCCCCGAGGACCGCGGCGGCCCGCGCGCCGGTCCGCGAGGGCAGGGGCCGGCGACCCCTCCGGGCGGACCGGGCACCGGCCCGCAGCGGCAGTCGCTCAAGCCCTTCGGTCTCACCGTCGTCGACGTCCCGGCCGAACAGCGCGCCCAGTTGCGGATCGCGGGCGGCGCACTCGTCGAGGACGCGCAGGGCCCGGCAGCCCGTGCGGGGATCCGGCGTGGCGACGTGATCGCGGCCGTGAACAACGTCGAGATCCGCTCTGCCGAGCAACTGGCTTCGGTGCTCGCCCAGGCCGAACGCGGCCGCAATGTCGCGCTGCTGGTGCGTCGCGGGGACAACTCCCTGTACGTGCCGTTGCGCGTCGACGGCGGGGGCTGAGAACGCCGGATCCGGGCGCCCTGCGCTGGCGCAGGGCGCGGGGTTCCCGCGGGCGCCTTGCGGTTGCAGTCGGCGCCGCGGGCGGTTGATGCCGTGCCGGGCCGTGCGCCGAGGCGCACGGGTTCCGCCGTCGGTTGCAGGCGTGCCCCGAAGGCGGGAGCGGGCGCGGCGACCGTGTCCGGCGGACCTGCAACCGGCAGGACATTCCCAACGGGCAGGCTTTCCTGCTATGATTCAGCGGTTTAGTGGGCTGCGGCCCACTTTTCGTTTCTGCTGTCCTGTTTGCCTGTCATTCTTGTCTGCCCGATCTGTCCGGCCTCCCGGCCCGGCCCATCGCGCGGCGTCCGGGCCGAGTCGGTCCAGTGCTGCCAGAGGGGAGCGGGGTTGCCCGGCCGGTCCGTCTTCGCGACGGTCCCGGGCGCGCCCACTTTTTCGCTCCTCCCGCATGCCAACTTCCCCGTCCTCCGTACCCATCGTCGTCGAGCAGGCGCTCGGCGCGCTCGGCTACGAGCTGGTCGACCTGGAGTTCGGTCCGGGGCGCTCCCGGCTGCTGCGGGTCTACATCGACCAGCCGGCCGGGATCCGCATCGAGGATTGCGAGCGGGTCAGCCGCCACCTCACGCAGGTGTTCGCCGTCGAGGGAATCGACTACGACCGCCTCGAGGTGTCTTCCCCGGGGCTTGACCGGCCGCTCAGGCGAGCGTCCGATTTCGCGCGTTTCCGCGGCGAGGTCGCACGGGTCAGCGTGCGCGTCGCGGTCGGCGGGCGTCGAAACTTCACCGGCGCCATCCGCGCCGCAGACGACGTGAGTGTGGAACTCGACGTCGAGGGTCAACCGGTCCGGCTGGAGCTTGCGAACGTCGATCGCGCCCGGCTGGTGCCGCAGTTGTAGGGAGAAACGGAATGAGTCGCGACATCCTGCTGATGGTCGATGCGCTGGCGCGCGAGAAGAACGTCGATCGCGAGATCGTGTTCGGGGCGCTCGAACTGGCGCTGGCTTCGGCGACGAAGAAGCGCTTCAAGGAAGACGCGGACGTGCGCGTGGCCATCGACCGGGACGACGGCGATTACCATGCGTTCCGTCGCTGGCTCGTCGTGCCCGACGAGACCGAGGAAGTCGTACTCGACCAGCAGTACCTGCTGTCCGAGGCGCGCGAGGTCAACCCCGAGATCCAGGTCGGCGATTACGTCGAGGAGCCCCTCGAGGCGGCGGATTTCGGGCGTATCGGCGCCCAGGCGGCCAAGCAGGTGATCCTGCAGAAGATCCGCGACGCCGAGCGCGAGCAGATCCTCAACGATTTCCTCGCTCGCAAGGAGCACCTGGTCTCCGGCGCGATCAAGCGCCTCGAGCGCGGTAACGCGATCATCGAGACCGGCCGGCTCGAGGCGGTCCTGCCGCGCGACCAGATGATCCCGAAGGAGAACCTGCGCGTCGGCGATCGCGTGCGGGCCTGCCTGCTGCGCATCGATCGCGGCGTGCGCGGGCCGCAGCTGATCCTGTCGCGGGTGTCGCCGGAGTTCCTGGTACGCCTGTTCCAGCTCGAGGTCCCCGAGATCGAGGAAGGCCTGCTCGAGATCCGCGCGGCCGCGCGCGACCCTGGCGTGCGCGCCAAGATCGCCGTGAAGTCGAATGACGGCCGCATCGATCCGATCGGCACCTGCGTGGGCATGCGCGGCTCGCGCGTGCAGGCGGTGACGGCCGAACTCGCGGGCGAGCGCGTCGACATCATCCTGTGGTCGCCCGACCCGGCGCAGTTCGTCATCAACGCGCTCGCGCCCGCCGAGGTGACGAGCATCGTCGTCGACGAGGAAAAGCACACGATGGATGTCGTGGTCGACGCCGACAACCTGCCGCAGGCGATCGGCCGTGGCGGCCAGAACGTGCGCCTCGCGAGCGAGCTCACCGGCTGGCAACTCAACATCATGAGCCAGGACGAGTCTCAGCGCCGCAAGGACGAGGAGACCGCGACGGTTCGCTCGCTCTTCATGGAGCGACTCGACGTCGACCAGGAGGTGGCCGACATCCTGGTCGAGGAAGGCTTCAGCACGCTCGAGGAAGTCGCCTACGTGCCGATCAACGAGATGCTCGAGATCGAGGCGTTCGACGAGGATACGGTCAACGAGCTGCGCAATCGCGCCCGCAACGCGCTGCTGACCGAGGCGATCGCGAGCGAGGAGCAGGTCAGCCACGACGTGGAGGACCTGCTCACGCTGGAGGGCATGGACAATTCCACCGCGCGACAGCTGGCTCGCGGTGGCATCAAGACCAAGGAAGACCTGGCCGACCTCGCCGTCGACGACCTCATCGAGATCGCCGAAATGGACGAGGCGCGGGCGCGCCAGCTGATCCTGGCGGCGCGCGCGCCGTGGTTCGAATCGCAGTCGTAGCAGTCGCGGTACCGACGGCTCGATCGGGCGCGGCCCGGTCGCCGGGCGGGGCGGGTGATCGGGCGGGTTGACCCCGCCGAGCGGAGTGTTCGATGGCAGATACCAACGTCAGTCAATTCGCGAAGGAACTCGGGGTGCAGCCGGCGCTGCTGCTCGAGCAACTGAAGGCCGCCGGCGTCGCTCGCGCGCTGTCGGAGACCGCGCCGCTCACCGAGGCGGACAAGACCCAGCTGCTCGACTACCTTCGGCGCGCCCATGGCGCGGCCGAGCCCAAGGGCAAGATCACCCTCACTCGCAAGCAGACGACGGAAATCAAGAAGGCCGACGCCAGCGGTCGGGCGCGCACGATCCAGGTCGAGGTGCGCAAGAAGCGGGTGTTCGTCAAGCGCGATGCGGCGGATGCAACGCCCGTCCCCGAGACGCCGCCCGTCGCCCCGCCGGTCGACAACGACCAGGCCGCGCTGCGGGAAGCGGAAGCCCGCCGCGATGCCGAACTCGCCGAGCGCCAGTCCGCGGAACTGAAGGCCAAGCAGGAGGCGGAGGCACGTCGTCGCGAGGCCGAGGCCGAGGCCGAAGCGGCCGCCGCGGCGGCTGCCGCGGAGGCGGCTGCTGCGTCGGCCGCAACGACTGCGACTCCCGCGGAGGCTGCGCCGGGTGCCGTCCCGGCTCCGGCGACCGGGCACGAAGGTACCTTGCATCGCCCGGCCATCAAGCCCGAGGATCGGGCCGCCCGCGGGGACAAGAAGCCGGTCAAGAAGAAGGAGGTCTCCGCCTGGCAGGACCCCAACCTCAAGCGCCGGGCGATCAAGACCCGTGGCGAAGTGGGTGGCGCGCACGGCTGGCGTGGCGCCCGGGGCCCGGGTGGCCGTCGCGGAGACGACGATGGCGGATCGGGCGGCTTCAACGCGCCCGAACCGGTCGTGCACGAAGTGCTGGTGCCCGAGACGGTCACCGTCGGCGCTCTCGCCCAGAAGATGTCGATCAAGGCCGCGGAACTCATCCGCCACCTGATGAAGCTCGGCACGATGGCCACGATCAACCAGGTGCTCGACCAGGACACCGCGATGATCCTGGTCGAGGAGATGGGCCACGTCGCCAAGCGGGCCAAGCTCGACGACCCGGAGGCCTTCCTCACCGAGGCCTCGCCCCAGGAAGCGGTCGAAGCCGAGCCTCGCGCCCCGGTGGTGACGGTGATGGGCCATGTCGACCACGGCAAGACGTCCCTGCTCGACTACATCCGCCGCACTCGCGTGGCCAGCGGCGAGGCCGGTGGCATCACCCAGCATATCGGCGCCTATCACGTCGAGACCCCTCAGGGCATCGTCACCTTCCTCGATACGCCCGGCCATGAGGCCTTCACCGCGATGCGTGCGCGTGGCGCGAAGGTGACCGACGTCGTCGTGCTGGTGGTTGCGGCCGACGACGGGGTGATGCCGCAGACCCTCGAGGCGGTCGCCCACGCCAAGGCCGGCGGCGTGCCGTTGGTGGTGGCGGTCAACAAGATCGACAAGCCCGAGGCCAACGCCGAGCGTATCCGCCAGGAACTGGCCTCCCACCAGGTCGTCCCCGAAGAGTGGGGCGGCGACACGCAGTTCATCGAGGTCTCCGCCCGTACCGGGCAGGGCATCGACAAGTTGCTCGAGGGGCTGCTGCTCCAGGTCGAGTTGCTCGAACTGAAGGCGCCGCGCAAGGCGCCTGCGCGCGGGGTGGTCGTCGAGGCACGACTCGACCGCGGTCGCGGTCCGGTGGCCACCGTGCTCGTGCAGTCGGGTACGCTGTCGCGTGGCGACGTCGTACTGGCGGGCACGGCTTTCGGTCGGGTGCGCGCGATGCTCGACGAGAACGGCAAGCCGGTCGCCTCGGCGGGTCCGTCCATCCCGGTCGAGATCCAGGGGCTGTCCGACGTGCCCA
>CAIKXV010000090.1 GCA_903831455.1 uncultured Pseudomonadota bacterium
GCCTGTGCGGGGCGCGCAACTGCCGCGGTACGCTGCTGGGCAAGAAGCGCTGACCCTCGCACCCGGGGCGCGACGCGTTCCGGGGGCTGGGGCGTCCGATCGCGCAGTGACACGCGGCGGCACGGGCGTGCTGCGCCGATCCTGCCCGACGCGCGCGGGGTCGAGGACGCGTTTCAGCGCACCGACAGGGCCGCGCGCAGGGCCTCCACGCGCTGCCGGTTGACCCCGAGGTCCCAGTAGCCGGTGCGTGCAGCCGAGCGCACGTGGAACACGCCCTCCCGGGTGTCGAGCACGAACTGCGCCTCGTCGACGAAGCCGAACAGCCAGGACCGGAACTCGGCGGCGATCCATCCGGGCGACTGCTCGACGATGCGCGAGCGGGGCAAGGCCTCGATGGCTGCGGCCAGCCGCGCCTGCGCGGCGGTCGGCTCGCCGCCGAAGGCCAGCGGTGCGACGCGATGCCCGGCGGCGACCGCCTGGCTGCTCACGCAGTTGGGCCGATCGGGGCAGGGGGCGAGTTCGCGCATCGTAAGACCGGCGGCCGGTGCCGCCGCCGGGATCAGGGCGCCGACGGGGGCGATCAGGATCCGGCGGCGGGTCGGGGTCAAGGGATTCAGCGCTTGCGTTCGCGGTCGATGTGGGCGGCGAGCGGCAACACGCCCAGCCAGACGACGGTCGCGCCCACGACGAAAGCCACATCGTAACTCAGGGTGAGCCCGCCGAAGTTGTGCATCACGGCCCCGGCGATGCAGGCCGCGACCACGGCCGACAGCCCGGTCGCGGCCAGCGCCCGCGCCCACGGCAGGTTCCACAGGAGATCGGTCTGCGGCCCGCGCAGCGTACGAGCGAGCAGGGCGAGCGCCAGCGCGGCGATGAAGCCCAGCACGTAGCCGGCGGACACCTCGTAGGCGAGGTGGGCCGCCGACGAGGCGCGGGCGCCCTCGCCCGCGGCCATCAGCAGGTCGTGCGCGAACTCGGCGACGGCGAAACCGGCGAGCCATGCGAGCAGCCCACCCAGGCCCAGCGCGAGGCGCCACTGGGCAAGCGCGGGGTTCGTCGTCACGGTTGCAGGGGCAGTTGCCAGCGGACCGACCATCGTATCCTCCAAGGAAAAGAATCGATCTCCCTGCGGCGTAGACTGCGCTCCGGGTTCGCGGTTCCCGCGCTGGCTAGAATCGGGTCATGGAGCATTCACTGCACTTCTCCTGCGCGTCCGCCACCGGTCGCGCCACATCGGTGGGCCCGGTCGGTCGCGGTGAGCCCGACCCGGCCGGCATCGTCCTGCGCGAGCGGGGACGCACCGAGTACCTGGCCGCGTGGCAGGCGATGCGCGCCTGGACGGCCGTGCGCGATCCGGCCGCCGCCGACGAGTTGTGGCTCACCGAGCATCCGCCGGTGTACACGCTGGGGCAGGGGGGGCGCGAGGTGCACGTCCGCGCGCCGGGCGACATCCCGGTGGTGCGATGCGACCGCGGCGGACAGGTCACCTACCACGGCCCTGGCCAGGCCGTGCTCTACGTGCTGGTCGACCTGCGCCGGCGCGCGCTCGGCGTGCGGCCGATGGTCCGGTTGCTGGAACGCTGCGTGATAGACTGGCTCGCGCAGCAGGGCGTCGAGGCGCGCGGGCGCGAAGACGCCCCGGGCGTCTACGTCGGCGAGGCCAAGGTGGCCGCGCTCGGCCTCAAGGTGAGTCGCGGGTGCACCTACCACGGCC
>CAIKXV010000091.1 GCA_903831455.1 uncultured Pseudomonadota bacterium
CTCGCGCGGCCTTGCGGCCCCCAGATGTCCTCGCAGATGTTGACGCCGAAGCGAACGCCCTCGTGCTCGAACACGCAGGCGGCGTCGCCCGCATCGAAGTAGCGCTGCTCGTCGAACACGGTGTAGTTGGGCAGGTGGCGCTTGAAGTAGCGCGCGATGCACTGCCCGTCCCGCAGCACGGACGCGGCGTTGTAGCGACGACCGCCCTCGGCGACCGGATGGCCGACCACCAGCGTGATGCCGCGAACCCTGTCGGCCAGCGAGGCCAGTGCCGCATCGCAGGCGGTGTAGAAGTCGGCCCGCAGCAGAAGGTCCTCGGGCGGGTAGCCGCAGATCGCCAGCTCGGGCGTGACCAGCAGGCTCGCGCCCCTGGACTTCGCCCGCTCGGCGGCGTCGGCGATCAGGGCCGCGTTGCCCGCGAGGTCGCCGAGGGTGAAATCGAGCTGCGCAAGAGCGATCTTCATGCGGCCGACTATATCATCGGCTCCATGTGCCTCCTTTCGCCCCCGCCCCTGCATCCCGCGAGTCCTCCGCCTCCACGGGGACCCTGCAGCGGGTGCCGTACGGCGGCGCGTCCGCCCCGATGAGCGCGGACACCGCGCCCGATGCGGGCACGGGCGAGCCTCGCATCAGGGTCCACGACGCGCTCGCCGACATTCCGGCGAGCGCCTGGGATGCCCTCGCCGGCGAACAGCTGTTCCTGCGCCATGCCTTCCTGCGCGCCTTCGAGGATACCGGGGCGGTGTCGCCGGGGACCGGCTGGACGCCCTGCCACCTCGGGCTGTGGCAGGGCGGCGCGCTGGTCGCCGCCATGCCGCTCTACCTCAAGGCCCATTCGCGCGGCGAGTACGTCTTCGACCATGCGTGGGCGGACGCGTGGCAGCGCAGCGGCATGGAGTACTACCCGAAGCTGCTCAGCGCGATCCCCTTCACCCCGGTGACCGGCCGACGCCTGCTCGCTCGCGACGCTGCCGCGCGCGCGCAACTGGCGCAGGCCGTCGTCGGGTTCGCGAGACGACTGCAGGTGTCCTCGCTGCACGTGCTGTTCCCGATCGAGGACGATCGACGCGCACTGGCCGACGCCGGCCTGCTCACCCGCGAGGGCGTGCAGTTTCACTGGCGCAACGGCGCACGCGCGGCCGAGGGTCACGCCGCCGCGACGCCGGCCCCGGGCCTCCGGCTGGACGCAGGCGGGGAGCGCTTCACGAGCTTCGAGGACTTCCTCGCCACGTTCAACCACGACAAACGCAAGAAGATCCGCCAGGAGCGCCGCCGGGTGCACGACGCGGGCATCCGCTTCCGGCGGCTTCGCGGGCGCGACATCGGCGAGGCCGACTGGGCCTTCTTCCATCGCTGCTACAGCGACACCTACCACCGCCACGGCCAGCGGCCCTATCTCGACCTGTCGTTCTTCCTGCAACTGGCCGACACCTGCCCGGAGGACCTGCTGCTGGTGCTGGGCAGTCGCGGCGAGGGTGCGCAGGCAGTCCCGGTCGCCTGTGCGCTCGACGTGCACAGCGGCGAGCGCGTCTACGGCCGCTACTGGGGCGGGACCGAATGGCACTCGGGGCTGCACTTCGAGACCTGCTACTACCAGTCCATCGAGTACTGCATCGATGTCGGCGCCGAGGTGTTCGAGGGTGGCGCGCAGGGCGAGCACAAGCTCGCGCGCGGGCTTGCACCCACGCTCACCCGGTCGGTCCACTGGCTCGCGCACCCGCGCTTCGCCGAGGCGGTGGGGTCGTATCTCGAGCGCGAGTCCCGCGGCATCGCGCACTACGTCGACGAACTCGCCGAGCACGCGCCGTTCCGGCGCGCGGCCGGCGACGCGGCCGTCCGCGAGGCCTCTCCCGACGCGGCCGGTGGGGCCGATCGCTGAGGGTGCGCCGGGTCCGGCAGGCCGTCAGGTCCTGCGGCGTCCCGGGCACCCGGGCGTGGTCCGCACCCCACCGTCAGCGCGGCGGGCGACCGCTCGTGCCCACGGTGCGATAATGGGGGCATGGACCGGGAGCCACGCCCATGAACTACTGCAGCGCCTGCAGCGCCCCGGTATCGCTGCGCGTGCCCCCCGGCGACGCGCTGCCTCGCCACGTCTGCGACACCTGCGGCACCGTCCACTACCAGAACCCCAAGCTGGTCGTGGGCTGCATCCCCGAGTGGGAAGATCGCATCCTGCTCTGCCGGCGGGCGATCGAACCGCGGCGCGGACTGTGGACGGTTCCTGCCGGATTCATGGAGAACGGCGAGACCACCATGGCCGGGGCTGCGCGCGAGACCCTCGA
>CAIKXV010000092.1 GCA_903831455.1 uncultured Pseudomonadota bacterium
ACGGCATCCAGAAAGGCTCGAGGTCCGGGAGGGCGTGCATCTTCGGGTCGTTCATCGGGGGCTCCGGAGGGAGTCGGGCGTCGGGGCGGAACTACGCGCCGGGAGGGGCGGCAGCACGGCCGGATCGCGGGTCGGCCGCGGCCTGCGCCGGCTGGCGGACATCTGCGCGCAGGCCAGACGCGTCGCCGGGATGCTAGCACGCACCTCCGCGGCTACTGCAGCTTGAGTCCGGTCTCCCGGATCAGCTGGCGCAGGCGCTTGGCGTCCTCGGCCATGATGCGGCCCAGCTGTTCGGGCGTGCTGGTCTCGATGTCCACGCCCTGGGTGGACAGCCGCTCGCGGGTGTCGGGCTGTGCAAGCACCGCGTTCAGTTCGCGGTTGAGCCGGGCGACCACCGGCTGCGGGGTTCCGGCCGGCACCACGAAGCCGAACCACGACTGGTAGCTGAACCCGGGCACCACCTCGGCCATCGCCGGCACGTCGGGCAGCGCGCCGCTGCGCTTGCTGCCCGTGACCGCGATGGCCCGCAGCTTGCCTGCCTTCACGTGCGGGATGCCGGCGAGCAGCGGCGTGACGGCCACCGGGACCTCGCCGCCGATCACCGCCGGGATCGTCGCGCCCGCCCCCTTGTAGGGCACGTGGTTGATGCGGATCTTCGCCATCACCTGCAGCAGTTCGGCGGCGAGGTGGTTGGGGCCGCCGTAGCCGGAGGATCCGTAGTTGATCGTGCCCGGCCGCGCCCGCGCGGCGGCGAGGAACTCCTGGGGCGTGGTCGCGGGAAACGCCGGGTTGGCCACCAGCAGCGTCATCGACGCGCCGATCAGTCCGACCGGCGCGAACGCGCGCACCGGATCCCAGCTGTACTTGTCGATCGCCGCGGCGATCGACACCACCGGCTGCGCCAGGTAGAGCGTGTGGCCGTCCGGGTTGGACTTCGCGGCGATCTCCATCGACAGCATGCCCCCCGCGCCAGGGCGCCCGTCGATCACCACCCGCTCGCCCAGGCGCTCGCCCAGGCGCTCGCCCAGCACGCGGGCGATGACATCGGACACGCCCCCGGGCAGGAAGCCGGTGATGATGCGCATCGGCCGATCGGGGAAGCGTGCGCCTTGCGCACTGGCGGAAGGCAGGCACGGCGGCAGCGACAGCGCGAGCATCGCGCCCGCCAGCAGGATCGACTGGCGGCGCGCGGATCGGATCGAGGGTGCGGACATCGCGGGCACTCGGAACACCATCACGGTCTCCTGGGTGGAAGTCATCGGGGACATGGCCAACGCCGGGACGGGGGCGCTCAGGCGGGCGCGAACGGACTGCGCCGGTCGTAGGCGCGCGCAGCCTCCTCCATCGTGACGAAGCGCGCGCCCCCGGCGGCCAGCGTCTCGAGCAACCGCTCCAGCGCGAGCATGCGGTGGCCGCGCCCGATCACGAACGGGTGGAAGGTGTAGGTCAGCACGCCCCAGTCGGCGACGGTACGCTGCATCCACGAGAAGTCGGCGATCCAGTTCTCCACCACCAACCCGGCGTTCGAATTGCCCGGCAGGATGGTCTGCGGCGTGCGGATGAACTCGAACACCGGGTAGTCGTCGAGCGACCACGAGATCGGCAGCTCGATGAGGCGCGTCGACTCCCCGAACACCGCCGGCTCCTCGAGTTCGATCACGTCGCCGCGCCGCACCCGATAGGGCGAGTAATCGTTCCCCATCATCGAACTGTCGTAGAGGAAACCGTGCTCGAGCAGCAGGTCGACCGAGTGCGGGGACAGGTCCCACGAGGGCGAGCGGTAGCCGCGCGCGGCCTGCCCGGTCAGCTGCCGGATGGACTCGTTCGCGCGCGCGAGCCCGGACGCCTCCTGGTCGCGGGTAAGCGAGGCGGGCGGCACGTGGGTCCAGCCGTGGTGGGCGATCTCGTGGCCGGCCTCGAAGACCTGGCGGCACTCGCGGGGGTAGGTCTCGAGGGTGTGCCCGGGGATGCACCACGTGCTGCGCACGCCGTG
>CAIKXV010000093.1 GCA_903831455.1 uncultured Pseudomonadota bacterium
GGAACGCAGGATCGCTGTGATGGTGGGCACGTCGATCAGTCCCCACGCCACGACCAGCAGGACCGCGGCCATGGCCGACAGCGGCAGCCAGGCCGCCAGGGGGGCGACGGCCACGAGGATCAGCACCAGGAAGCCCGCCGAGCTGATCGCCGCCAGCGGGGTGCACGCGCCGGCGTCGTAGTTGATGCCGCTGCGGTTGAACGAACCGCTCGACGGATAGCTCGAGAAGAAGGCGCCGGCGAGGTTGGACAGGCCCTGGCCGACGAACTCCTGGTTGCTGTCGATGCGCTGGCCCGAGCGCGTGGCGATGCTGCGCGCGATGCTCACCGCCTCGGTGAGGCCGAGCAGCGCGATGGCCAGGGCGATCGCGGCGGTCTGCGGGAGCATGGCGCCGTCGATGGTCGGCAGTCCGAACGGCGGCAGCGAGGCCTGCAGCGCGCCGACGGTCGGAATCCGGGCCGCACCATCGGTGGCGTATTCGATCCCTGCCGCGGCCAGCGAGCCGGCAATCATGGCGACGATCATGTACGGCCAGCGGGGGCGCCAGCGCCGTGTCGCCACGGCCACGGCGAGCGTGACCAGGCCCACGGTGAAGGTCGCCGGCTCGATCGTATCGACCGAACGAGCGAGGGCCGCCACCGTCTCCAGCAGCCCTGCGCCACGCGGGATGTCGATCCCGAGGAGCGGACGCAGCTGGGATTCGATGATCACGATCGCCGCCGCGGCCATGAAGCCGACGATCACCGTGTGCGAGATGAAGTTCACCAGGGCACCGAGCCGGGCCAGCCCCAGTGCAAGCTGGATCGCGCCGCAGAGCAGGGTCACGGTCAGCGCGAGTTCGACGTAGCGCGTGGTGCCGGGCTCGGCGAGGCCCGAGAGCGATGCGAACAGCACGACCGAGAGCGCGTTGGTCGGCCCTGACACGAGGTGGCGCGACGATCCGAAAAGGGCCGCGACCACCGCCGGTACCATCGCGCAGTAGAGGCCGTACTGCGGCGGCAGGCCGGCCAGCGCGGCGAAGGCGACGCACTGGGGCAGCACGATGATGGCCCCGGTGAGCCCCGCCAGCAGGTCTGCCCGCACGCTGGCGCGGTCCATCCCGGGCCACCAGGCGAGGAACGGTAGCCGTCGCTGGACGGCGCGGGTGCGTTCGGACAGATCGGGTAGAATGGAAGCCTCGGGCCTGCAGCCGCACCGCCCGGGGTCCGCAGGCATCGGGCGGCCTCCGGTGGTCGGGTCGGCCCGAACGACCGGAACGATCGGGCCGTGCAGTCGATCGCGTTGCGGGCCACGATTATCGTGCATCCCCCTGCGGCCGGCAAACGGGGACGTCGGTACCGATGTCCCGGAATTGACCCGCCCGGGGGCATCCATTAGAGTGCGCGCCACGTCGGAGCGCAGGAAGGCAGCATCCACACATGAAGAACGCAGCGGCAGTCAACGCAGCGGCACTCCCCACAACGGCGGCCCGCACCACGGTCGCAGGCGCAACCCGCGCGACGGTGCTCCGGCGCGCGAGCAACGGGCTTGCGCTGGCGGCCGGCGCGGCGGTCCTCGCGCTGGGCCTGACCGGGTCCGCGCTCGCGCAGGCGCGTGGCGATGCCAGGAACGGCGCGCAGTTGTCGGCGATGTGCGCCGGATGCCACGGCATCAACGGCCTGCGCAACGCCTACCCCGAGGTCTACCGCATCCCCAAGATCGGCGGGCAGCATCCCGACTACATCGTCGCGGCGCTGCAGGGTTATCGCTCGGGCGAGCGCAACCACCCCACCATGCGCGCGATCGCCAGTTCGCTCACCGACCAGGCAATGGCCGACCTCGCAGCCTTCTACAGCCAGGGTGGCCTGCGGGCCGCCGCCGCCGGCAAGTGAGTGCCTCCCCCATGACTGCTCATCGTTCGATCCTCTCCTCGTTCGCCGCGGGCCTCGTGCTGCTGGTTGCCGCCGGGGCCGCCTCGGCGCAGAACGTCCAGCGCGGCGCCGAACTGTCCAAGCCCTGCGCGGCCTGCCACGGTGCCGACGGCAACAGTGCGGCGCCCAACTTCCCCCGGATCGCGGGCCAGCACGAGGACTACCTGCTCCACTCGCTGCGTGCCTACCGCAACGGGACGCGCAAGAACGCGATCATGGCGAGCCAGATCGGCAGCCTGAGCGAGCAGGACTTCCGCGACCTGGCCGCCTTCTACGCGCGCCAGAAGGGATCGCTGGGCGTCGTGCGCAACTGATCGCCGGACCGGCGGTCAGCCCGCGTCGCCGAGGCGCAGTACCGACGCCACGTACGCCTGGCCATCGGGCGGCGTGCC
>CAIKXV010000094.1 GCA_903831455.1 uncultured Pseudomonadota bacterium
AGGCGCAGACGGCCGCGTTGCGCTACCGTGCGCGCGACGGGAACGAGTACCAGCTCAACCTGATCGACACCCCCGGCCACGTCGACTTCTCCTACGAGGTCTCACGCTCGCTCGCAGCCTGCGAAGGAGCGCTGCTCGTGGTCGACGCCTCGCAGGGCGTCGAAGCGCAGACCGTCGCCAACTGCTACACGGCCACCGAGCAGGGCGTCGAAGTGGTGCCCGTGCTCAACAAGATCGACCTGCCCTCGGCGGAACCCGACCGGGTGATCCAGGAGATCGAGGACATCATCGGCATCGATGCCCACGATGCCGTGCGTGCGAGCGCCAAGACCGGACTCGGCATCGACGACATCCTCGAGACGGTGATCGCCCGGATTCCTGCCCCCACGGGCGATCCGGCGGCGCCCCTAAAGGCGCTGGTCATCGACTCGTGGTTCGACAACTACGTGGGCGTCGTCATGCTGGTGCGCGTGAAGGACGGTGTTCTCCGGCCGCGCGATCGCATCCTGCTGATGGCGACGGGTGCGACCTACGGGTGCGAGCAGGTCGGCGTGTTCACCCCCAAGGGACGCATCACCGAGTCGCTGTCCGCCGGCGAGGTCGGCTACGTGATCGCCGGGATCAAGGAACTCAAGGCGGCCCAGGTCGGCGATACGCTCACCCACGCCGAGCGCCCGGCCGCCGAGCCGTTGCCCGGGTTCAAGGAAATCAAGTCGCAGGTGTTCGCCGGACTGTACCCGGTCGAACCCAACGAGTACGACGCCTTGCGCGACGCACTGGAAAAACTGCATCTCAACGACGCGTCCCTGCGCTACGAGCCCGAGACCTCACAGGCACTGGGCTTCGGCTTCCGGTGCGGGTTCCTCGGCCTGCTGCACATGGAAATCGTGCAGGAGCGCCTCGAGCGCGAGTACGACATCGATCTGATCACCACCGCGCCGACGGTGGTCTACCGGGTGGTGATGCGTACCGGCGAGACGATCGAGATCGAGAATCCATCGCGCCTGCCCGAGGCTTCCAAGATCCAGGACATCCTCGAACCGCTGATCAAGGCCACCATCATCGTGCCCCAGGATTACGTGGGGCCGGTGATGACCCTGTGCAACCAGAAGCGCGGCGTGCAGCGCGACATGCACTACTCGGGGCGGCAGGTGATCCTCACCTACGAACTGCCGCTCAACGAAGTCGTGATGGATTTCTTCGACCGGCTGAAGTCCGTCAGCCGGGGCTATGCCTCCCTGGACTACGATTTCCTCGAGTTCAGGGCCTCCGACCTCGTCAAGCTGGACATCCTGATCAACGGCGAGAAGGTCGATGCCCTGTCGGTGATCGTGCACCGCTCGACCAGCCAGCACCGGGGACGCGAGCTGGCCACGCGCATGCGCGAACTGATCCCGAGGCAGATGTTCGACGTTCCGGTGCAAGCGGCGATCGGGGCCCACATCATCGCGCGCGAGACCATCAAGGCGCTGCGCAAGAACGTGCTGGCCAAGTGCTACGGTGGCGACATCACGCGCAAGCGCAAGCTGCTCGAGAAGCAGAAGGCGGGCAAGAAGCGCATGAAGCAGGTGGGCCGCGTGGAGATTCCCCAGGAAGCCTTCCTTGCGGTGCTGCGCACCGACGGCAAGTAGCGCCGTCGACGCCCGCGCCAGGCGACGTACCGGAGACCCTCGGACATGAACTTCCCGCTGATCATGCTCGTGCTGCTGCTGTTCACCGGCGCGATCTGGCTGCTCGATCGCTGGGTGCTGGCGCGACGCCGCCCGGAGGCGGAACCGGAGCCCTGGTGGGTCGAATATCCGAAGAGCTTCTTCCCGGTCATCCTGGTCGTCTTCGTGCTGCGGTCCTTCCTGTTCGAGCCGTTCAAGATCCCCTCGGGATCGATGATCCCGACCCTGCTGGTCGGCGACTTCATCCTGGTCAACAAGTACACCTACGGCATCCGCCTGCCGGTGATCAACCGCAAGGTCATGGATGTCGGCAGCCCGCAGCGCGGCGACGTGATGGTGTTCCGCTACCCGGACGACCCCTCGCTCGATTACATCAAGCGGGTGGTCGGCGTACCCGGGGATCGCGTCAGCTACCGCGACAAGCGACTGGCGGTCAATGGCCAGCCGGTGCCGCTCACTCCCGTGGGCTCGTACAGCTATGTCGACAACCTTTCCTTCGTGAACGCCGAGCGATTCACCGAAAAGCTGGGCGAGCGCCCGCACGACATCCTGGTGCAGCCCGGTCTTCCCGGCGTGAACGTGGGCGTGCAGGCGTTCCCGTTGCGGGAGAATTGTGAATACAATGACGGCGGGTTCACCTGCACCGTGCCGGCGGGGCACTATTTCACGATGGGCGACAATCGTGACGCCAGCGCCGACAGCCGTTACTGGGGCTTCGTGCCCGAGCGCAACATCGTCGGCAAGGCGGTGATGATCTGGTGGAATTTCGATGCACTGTCGCGCATCGGTACGCGCATCCACTGAGGCTCGACATGTTCCGACGGCAAGGCGGGCTGTTCCAGCGTCAACGCGGCATCTCCCTGGTGAAGGTCCTGCTGGGGGGCATCCTGATCGGCCTGCTTGCGGTCTCCGCCATGAGGCTGGTACCGCCCGTGGTCGAGTCGTACTCGATCTCGTCGATCTTCAAGCGCATCGTGGCCGACCCCGAGATGGCGAACGCGCTGCCTCCGCAGATCCGGGCGGCGTTCGACAAGCAGGCTGAAATCGATCGCATCACCGCGATCCGCAGCAACCAGATCCAGATCTACCGCGGGGGCGGGGTGCTCAGCCTCAGTGCGCAGTACGAGGTCGTGATCCCCCTGCACAGCCGGGTGCGCCTGGTGCTGTCGTTCTCGCCGTCCTCGCAGTGACGGCACCGACACCCGCCGAACCGCTCGCCGGACGTTTCGGACACGCGTTTTCCGACCCCGCGCTGCTGCGCCGCGCGCTCACCCACCGCAGCCATGGGACGGACAACAACGAACGCCTCGAATTCCTGGGCGACGGCGTCCTGAACTGCGTGGTCGCCGAGACCCTGGTCGCACGCTTGCCCGGAGCGCCCGAGGGGGTTCTTTCCCGCCTGCGGGCAGGGCTGGTGAACCAGTCAAGCCTCCATGAGGTCGCCGTGCAGTTGGGCGTCGGCGAGCAGTTGCGGCTGGGCGAGGGCGAGGACCGCGCGGGCGGGCGCGAACGCCCCTCGATCCTGGCCGATGCGTTCGAGGCCCTTGTCGGCGCGGTCTTCCTCGATGCCGGCTATCCCGCGGCCCGCGCCTTCGTGCTTCGCCACCTTGAATCGCGAATCGAGGCCGCCGATCTGCGGCAACCGGTGAAGGATCCGAAGACCCGGCTGCAGGAGTGGCTGCAAGCCCGCCGCCGGGCACTGCCAGCCTACGAGGTGGTGTCGACCTCCGGGGAGGCGCACGCGCGCACCTTCGAGGTGGAGTGCCGCGTGGAAGGGCTGGCGCACGCGGTACGCGCCCGCGGTTCGAGTCGACGGATCGCCGAACAGGCGGCAGCCGAGCGCGCCTGGCACGACCTGGAGGCAGGCACATGACGGCTCCGGGGCCTTCGACACCGCACCGCGCCGGGCGGATCGCCATCGTCGGACGGCCGAACGTCGGCAAGTCGACCCTGCTCAATCGCCTGATCGGGCAGTCGCTGGCGATCGTCTCCCGTCGACCGCAGACCACTCGCACCAGCCTGCTCGGGGTGCTGACTCGCGCCGACGCCCAGTTCTGCTTCGTGGATACGCCCGGTCTCCAGGACCCGCGCACCGCCAATCGGTCACGAGCCTACAACCGCGAGGCGGTGCAGGCGCTGGAGGCGGTCGACGTCGTGCTGTGGCTGGTCGAGGCCGACCGGTTCGGGCCGGGGGACGAGGCGGTCGGGCGCCTGCTGCCCGAGGACCTGCCGGTGGTACTGGTCATCAGCAAGATCGACCTCCTGCGCAACCGCGAGGCGCTGCTGCCGTTCATCGACCGGGTACGCCAGGTGAGGGCGTTCGCGGCCATCGTGCCGATCAGCGCCGAGCGCGACCGCTCGCTCGAGCCCCTGCTCGCGGTGGTCGCCGGCCTGCTCCCCGAGCAGGAGCCACTCTACGATCCCGACACCCTCACCGACCGCAACGAGCGCTATTTCGCCGGCGAACTGCTGCGCGAGAAGCTGTTTCGCCAGCTGGGCGAGGAATTGCCCTACGCCTGCGAGGTCTCGATCGACCAGTTCGAGCAGGAAGGACGCCTGCGTCGCATCCACGCCAGCGTGCTGGTCGAGAAGTCGGGCCAGAAGGCGATCGTGATCGGCGAGAAGGGCGCCCGCCTCAAGGCCATCGCGCGTGCCGCCCGGCTCGACATGGAAAAGCTCTTCGACGGCCCGGTTTTCCTCGATGTCTGGGTGAAGGTGCAGCGCACCCGCCGCCGCGAAATGCTGCCGGGCGCGGATCCGGAGGGCTGAGATGGCCGGTTCCGGCGCGGCCGCCGGACGGGTGGTCGACGAACCCGTGTTCGTGCTGCACACCTACCCGTACCGGGAGACCAGCCTCATCGTCGAAGGCCTCGCACGGGCGCATGGGCGGGTGGCGTGGGTCGCGCGCGGGGCACGGCGACCCGGCTCGGCGCTCAGGGGACGCCTGCTCCCTTTCCAGCCGCTGCTGGCCGGCTGGGGCGGCAGGGGCGAACTGCACACGCTCCACCGGCTCGAATGGCTGGGCGGGTACGCGCCCCTGAACGGGACCGCACTGGTCTGCGGGATGTACCTCAACGAGTTGCTGCTGCGCCTGCTTCGGCGCGAGGATCCCCACGAGGGCCTGTACGACGCCTACGCGACGACCCTGGCGGAACTCGGCCGTGGCCGGGCGCTGGCACCGGCGCTGCGGGTGTTCGAGCGCGAACTGCTGCGCGAGATCGGCTATGGCCTGCAGCTCGACCGGACGGCCGACACCGCCGCGCCGATCATTGCGCGACAGCGGTATCGCTACGTGATCGGGCGCGGCGCGCTGGAACGGGATGCCACCGACGAGGGGATAGAATTGGAGGGCAGCACGCTGCTCGATCTCGCCTCGGGGCAACTGGACAACCCGGTGTCGCTCCAGGAGAGTCGTTCGCTGATGCGCGCGGCCCTGGCGCAGCAACTGGGCGACCAGCCCCTGCATACCCGGGAATTGCTGCGCGCGCTTCAGGCGGTCTGACCCGCCCAGGATGAACCCGATGACCCGCCTCAGCGTCAACCTGAACAAGATCGCGCTGGTTCGCAACGCGCGCGACAGCGGCCTGCCCAGCGTGGAGTGGGCCGCGCGCACGTCCCTCGAGGCCGGGGCCCACGGGATCACGGTCCACCCCCGGCCCGACGAGCGCCACGTCCGGGCGAGCGACCTGCCGGTGCTCGCGGCCGTCGTATCCCGGTATCCGGGCTCCGAATTCAATATCGAGGGCAATCCGTTCCACAACCTCGTCCCGCTCGCCCTCGCGGTTCGACCCCACCAGGTCACGCTGGTACCCGATGCGGTCGACGCCCGAACCTCCAGCAGCGGCTGGCGCCTGCCGGACCAGGCCGCGATGCTGGCACCCGTGGTCGATCGGCTGCGCTCGGCGGGGCTGAGGGTCAGCCTGTTCATGGATCCCGACCCGGAGTCCATGCACCTCGCGCGTGGACTCGGCGCCGACCGCGTGGAACTTTATACCGAGCACTACGCGCGGCATTCCGACGACACCGGGGTACTCATGCGCTACGTGGAGGCCGCCGAAGCCGCCCGCACGGCCGGGCTCGGCGTGAATGCCGGGCATGACCTCAACCTGTCGAACGTCGGGCCGTTCGTGCACGCGGCAGGGCCGATCGCCGAAGTGTCGATCGGGCACGCGCTCACGTGTGACGCGCTCGAGCGGGGGCTGGGGCCAGCCGTGCAAGCGTACGTCGATGCCCTGGCCAACGCGGCCACGGGGGCCGCACGATGATCTACGGGGTCGGCACCGATCTCGTCTCGCTCGACCGCGTCGAGCGGCTGCTCGCACGCTTCGGCGAGCGTTTCGTCAACCGGGTGCTGATGCCCCTGGAGCGCGAGGCGTATCGACGATCGCGACGTCCGGCGAGTTTCATAGGCCAGCGGTTCGCGGCGAAGGAGGCCTGCTCGAAAGCCTTCGGACTCGGACTGCGCTTCCCCGCCACGCTGCACCAGATCGGCGTGGTGTCCGACCCCCGTGGCAAGCCCCTGCTGGTCTTCGGCCCCGCGCTGTCCGATCACGCGCGGCTCAACGGAGTGGTCGGTGGGCATGTCTCGTTGACCGACGAGCGCGGGCTGGTGCACGCAATGGTCGTCCTGGAGAAAGCATGAGCAGCGCTCGGCGACGTGAACCCGGATCGGTGATGCTCGATGTCGCCGGACTCGAACTCGAGCGCGCCGACGCGGATCGGATCGCGCATCCCGCGTGCGGTGGCGTCATCCTGTTCGCCCGCAATGTCGGCTCCCCTCGCCAGGTCGCCGAGCTCGTGGCCGCCATCCGCGAGGCGAGGGGGGGACCGCTTCCGATCTGCATCGACCAGGAAGGGGGACGGGTCCAGCGGCTGCGTACCGGCTTCACGCAGGTGCCGGCAATGGGTGCGATCGGCCGACTGTACGACTGCGACGCGCGCGCCGGGCGCGAGGCCGCACGCGCGGCCGGATCGGTGATCGGCCGTGAACTGCGCGCTCTCGATCTCGACTTCAGTTTCACGCCCGTGCTCGACCTCGACTGGGGCCGCAGCGCGGTGATCGGCGACCGGGCGTTCCACGGCGACCCGGGGACCGCAGCCCTGCTGGCCGGTGACCTGCTCGATGGCCTGGCGGCATGGGGCGTGGCGGGTATCGGCAAGCACTTTCCCGGGCATGGATATGCCGGCGACGATTCGCATGTCGCGATCCCGACCGACGAGCGTCCCCTCGAGCAGATCATCGCCGCCGACGTGGAACCCTACGCGCGGCTATGCGACCGGATGGCCGGGGTGATGCCCGCCCACGTGATCTACCCCCAGGCCGACCCGCATCCCGCGGGGTTCTCGCGCTTCTGGTTGCAGACCGTGCTGCGCCAGCGCCTCGGCTTCTCCGGCGCAATCCTGAGCGATGACCTCGCGATGGAAGGGGCCAGCGTGGCGGGTTCGATACGCGCCCGAGCGCAGGCCGCGCTCGAGGCCGGCTGCGACGTCGCGCTCATCTGCAACCGTCCCGATCTGGCCGACGAACTGCTCGACGCAGGGTTGCCGGATCCCGCACCGGAATCGCGCGCGCGGATCCTCGCGCTGTGCGCCCGGCCCGTCGCCCGCAGTCCAGGGGACGACGTCGACTGGTTGCAGGCGCGAGCCGCCCTGGAGCCCGCACGGTGAACCCGGAGGCTGCCCCGGCGGTGTCCGACGCGAAGGCGTCCGCTGCCACGCATGTGCATCCCCACGGACCCTCGGCCGGGGCGGACGGGCAGGGCGACCGGCGGGTCTATGCGTGGGCGACCGGGTTGACGCTCGTCTTTGCCGTCGTCGAGGCCGCCGGCGGGTTATGGACCGGGTCGCTCGCCTTGCTCTCCGACGCCGGGCACATGTTCTCCGACGTACTCGCGCTGCTGGTCGCGTGGGTCGCCAGCATCCTTGCCCAGCGGCCTTCCTCGAGCCGGCACAGTTTCGGCCTGGTTCGCGCGGAGGTACTGGGCAGCGTGCTCAACGGCCTGCTGATGCTGGCGGTGATCGGCCTGATCGCGCACTCGGCGATCGTGCGCCTCCAGGATCCGGTGCCGATCGACGGCCTCTGGACGCTGCTCATCGCGGTCGGCGGACTGGTCGTCAATGCGGTGGTCATCCTGCTGCTGTCCCGCACGCGCCATACGCTCAATTCGCGCGGTGCGCTGCTGCACGTGATCGGCGATCTGCTGGGCTCGTTCGCGGCACTGGCCTCGGGGCTGGTGGTACTCGCCACGGGCTGGATGGCGGCCGACCCGCTCCTGTCCGTCGTGATCGCAGCGCTGATCCTGGTCTCAACGGTGAAGCTGCTCAACCGCGCCCTGCATGTACTGCTCGAAGGGGTGCCGGAGTGGGTGGACCTCGATCGACTGCGCGCCGATCTCGCGGCCCAGCCTGGCGTGGCAGCGATTCTCGACAGCCGCGCCTGGGTGGTGGGATCCGGACAGGCGGCCTTCACCGCCCGCGTGCAGCTGACCCCCGGGGCCGACTGGGCGGCGGTGCTCGATGCGCTGGAGCAGCTCCTGGTCGCCCGCTACGCCATCGACCGGGTGACGCTGCAGCCGGTACCGGCAGGATCCCAGGGACGTGGGCACTGAGACGAAGCGACCGGGCGGTGCCCAGGGCCGGGATCCGACCGGTTCGGTCGACGGCACGGTGCCATCGACCGACCTTCCCCCGGGCCGGGAAGCCCTTCGCGAGATCGCTGCCGGCCTGCCGCACCTGCCCGGCGTCTACCGGATGATCGGGGGGAGCGGCCAGGTGCTCTATGTCGGCAAGGCGATCGACCTGCGCAAGAGGGTCGGCTCGTATTTCCAGCCGGCGAGGCACCCTTCGCCGCGCATCGAACTGATGGTGCGGCAGGTGCACGAGTTGCAGGTGACCGTGACACGATCGGAATCCGAGGCGCTGCTGCTCGAGAACAACCTGATCAAGTCGCTGCACCCTCGTTACAACATCCTGTACCGCGACGACAAGTCCTACCCGTACCTGCGGATCGGAGGCGGAGCCTTTCCGCGGCTGGGATTCCATCGCGGCACGCTGGACCCGCAGGCGCATCACTACGGTCCGTTTCCCAACGCGGGTGCGGTGCGGGCAAGCATCCAGCTCATCCAGAAGGTCTTCCGGCTTCGAACCTGCGAGGACACGGTCTTTCGCAACCGCTCGCGCCCCTGCCTGCTGCACCAGATCGGCCGCTGCTCGGCTCCCTGCGTGAACCTCGTCGACCAGGCTCGCTACGCCGAGGACGTGGCCAACGCGCAGCTGTTCCTCGGCGGACGCGACGAACTGGTCATCGACCGGCTGGTGCAGCGGATGGAGGCGGCTTCCGAGCGACTGGAATACGAAGAAGCGGCTGCGCTGCGCGATCAGGTGAAGGCGCTGCGCAAGGTTCGCGAATCGCAGTTCGTCGATGCCGCGGGACAGCCGACCGACGTCGACGTCATTGCCTGCGAGCAGATCGAGGGACGGCACGCGGTGAACCTCGTGATGATCCGCGCCGGGCGACACGTGGGCGATCGCAGTCTTTTCCCCGAACACGCGGACGAGGCTACGCCGGCCGAGGTGCTGCTCGCATTCCTCGCGCAGCACTATCTCGAGGGGGTGCCACCGCCGGTGCTGGTGGTGTCGCCAGCGGTCGATGCGCCCGAGCTGATGACGGCGCTGGGCGAGCGCGCCGGGCGCAAGGTACACCTGGTGGCCAATCCCCGGGAGCAGCGCCGCAAGTGGCTGGAGATGGCGGCGGAGAACGCGCGCCTCGCGCTGCAGCGTCGAATCGCGCAGTCGCGCAACCAGGGCGAGCGGCTCGCCGCGCTGCAGGCTGCGCTCGATCTGGGTGAGGCGTTGCGCCGCATCGAGTGCTTCGACATCAGCCATACGATGGGCGAGGCACCCGTGGCCTCGTGCGTCGTGTACGACGGCGACGGGATGCGTCCGGCGGACTATCGCCGCTTCAACGTTGCCCCGGAACGACCGGGCGACGACTACGCGGCGATGCGCGAGGTGATCGGTCGGCGCTTTCGCAGGCTGGTCGAAGGGGAGGGGAAGCGTCCCGATCTCGTGCTCATCGACGGGGGGATGGGGCAGGCGCAGGCCGCGCGCGGCATCCTCGACGAGCTGGGCCTGTCGGACCTGCCGGTCATCGGCGTGGCGAAAGGCGAGGGGCGCAAGCCCGGCCTGGAGACGCTGGTCTTCACCGACGGGCGCGCCGGACTGACGTTGCCGGCCGACCATCCCGGTGCGCATCTCGTGCAGCAGATCCGCGACGAGGCGCACCGGTTCGCGATCCAGGGACACCGCGCGCGGCGCGATCGCAAGCGTTCCGGGTCCTCGCTGGACGACATCCCGGGCATCGGCGCGAGACGACGCCAGCAACTGCTCGCGCACTTCGGCGGGCTTCGCGGACTTGCGGCCGCCAGCGAGGACGATCTCGCGAAGGTCGAGGGGATCAGTCGAGCACTCGCCGAGCGCATCTACCGCGCATTACACTGAGGCCATGTACGCGTCCCTGCCAAACCAGCTGACCTGGGCCCGGATCTTCGCCATACCGGCACTGGTCGCGATCTACTACCTTCCGGACGACTGGCTGGCCCCGGACAGCCGTAACCAGCTCGCGACCGTGCTGTTCGTGGCGGCAGCGGTCACCGACCTGCTCGACGGCTGGCTCGCGCGGAGATTCGGCACCACCAGCGCATTCGGGGCCTTCCTCGATCCGGTCGCCGACAAGCTGATCGTCGCCGCGGCGCTCATCCTCCTCGTGCACCTCGGTCGACTCGATGCCCTGGTGGCCGCGATCATCATCGGACGTGAAATCACGATCTCGGCCCTGCGCGAGTGGATGGCCCAGCTCGGGGCCTCCCGCAGCGTGGCGGTCTCCATGCTGGGCAAGGTGAAGACCGCCGCCCAGATGGTGGCGATCCCGCTGCTGCTCTACGAGGCGCCGCTACCCGGCGGCATCGATGCCATCCGGGTGGGAACCGTGCTGATCTGGGTAGCCGCCGTGCTCACGCTCTGGTCGATGGCGTACTACCTTCGCCGCGCGCAGCGCGCCCACCACGAGCTGTCTCGACAGGGGCAACCCCGGGCACCTTGACTTCGCCGGTTCCGCCCCTATAATCCACGACTCTCCGCGCGGGAATAGCTCAGCTGGTAGAGCGCAACCTTGCCAAGGTTGAGGTCGCGAGTTCGAACCTCGTGTCCCGCTCCAGTTTCTCCGGAAGGGCCCGTCAGGCCCTCCGATAGGCCGGAAAGAGTCGCGGCCCGTTCCGCACCGGCACAGCACGACGACGGCGCGCCGACGCAGCGTTCCGACCCCGGGCGGGGTGGCAGAGTGGTCATGCAGCGGCCTGCAAAGCCGTGTACGCCGGTTCGATTCCGACCCCCGCCTCCATTCTCGCGCGAAGGTGCTGCCGCGCACGTTATCGTTGCGTGGGCGAGATGAAGGCCTCGACGCCGGCTGCCCGCGCACGGCTTCCGGCGAGGACCGCGTCGGTATAGCCCTGTATGTAGTTGTCGCCCGGCGGAACGAGCAGGAAGTCGCCGCGGCTACCCCTGGATCGCTCGGCCGAACGACACTGTCCGGCCGACCGGCTGGCAAACGCCTACCGCGACTGGCTGCG
>CAIKXV010000095.1 GCA_903831455.1 uncultured Pseudomonadota bacterium
CGGTGGAGGACTTGCTTTCAGGAACGAGAGGCACCATGCGACATAGGCACTCAATCCCACCGCCCACCCGAGCAATGACATCGCCCCTGGATTCAGAACTCTCGAAAGCACTTTCGCTGCCATGACGCACGCAAGCACAAACATCAGGGCAAACAGAAGGCTCCAAATATTCATTTGGCTTCATGCCTGACGTTCGAGCCACGCTGCCCGCGGAGGCGGGCTGCGAAAGGTGCATACGCGATATGCACCATGTGCCGCCGACCAGCCTTGTGCCGCCGGCCGTAACGGGTCAGTTCGAGCGAAGGGTTAGGCGTCATTGCTCAGCCTGCCCCGCGTGGCCAGCAGGGGCACGGCGAACAACGCCAAGAAAACGGTGTTCAGCAGCGCATTCTGCCAGTACCCAGAGAGCAAGGAATAAGAAGTATCCGGGACATACCAGGCGAAGACAGATAGTGCGACCAGGTTCCATGCGAACCTTGATCCGCGCGCGAGGAGAGTTCTTGTGATGTAGAAGAGCGCTGAGCCCCAGCCAACCATGACGCCGCCGAGCACCGCGTGGGCCAGGGAGATGTACCGGGCTGCTTCTTCGCCAAATGAGTCGATGCGTTCGGGTGATGCGTAGACAAGTACTGAAAACCCCTGCCTCGCAAAGGAGGGTAGAAGTACAAGAACGAGCCCGAAGGCTACGACACCGGCTGCGACGACTAGAAGCCAGTTGATCCAGAGGCTCGGAGGCTGAGAGTCAGAGGACATTGAACCGCCCGGTTGGGCATCAGTCGCCCAGCGCGAGCAAGGCCTTCGGGTTGGCCACAGCGACGCGAAGCAAGGTTCGGGCAGCGCCGGTGGGTTCACGGCGCCCCTGCTCCCAGTCCTGGAGCGTACGAGGCGAAACGCCCAGCAAGAGCGCAAAGTCCTGCTGCGACAGCCCTGCCTTCGCACGAGCAACCGCCGCATCGGGCAGCTTGGCCCTGGTTACCCTGGCGGCTTTGCCTTGCCGCATCTGTCGCACCGACGTGAGCAGGTCTTGCTGAAACTTGTTGAGCTCAGAGGGCATCTTCAATCTCCCGCTTCAGTTGTGCCAGGAACGTCGTCGGAAGGTTGTCGAACTTCGCCTTCGTATGGACGATGAGCAGCCAGATCGTCGAGTCGTCCGCGTTGAAGTAGATGATCCTCGCTCCACCGCTCTTCCCGCGGCCAGAGGCACCCCAGCGCACTTTCCGACAGCCGCCGCTGCCGCGAATCAATGCTCCAGCCTCGGGGTTGGAGGCGATGTATGAAATGAACTGCTCGCGCTCGGTCGCGCTCCACGCCTCGGCGGCGGACCGCGGGAAGATCGAGGTTTCCGCGACTGTTCACACGATCGAAACGATACGGCAGTGCCGTACGCTTCGCAATGCTCACGTCGCGCGCCGCAGGTAGCTGTCGGGATGCTCCACGCAGAGACGGCTGCGTTGGCTGTAAAGGCGCCCACGAGGTCGTATCCCCCGGAAACCCGTCCGTCTACGGCACGCCGCGCCACCCCTTCAGTGTTCCTGCTATCCAGGAACAGCCTTGCATCCAGTACCCCCGCGCAGATGGCTGCGCGCTTCAGCCGCGCCAACGCCGGGAGTGACCGCCTGCTCAAGGAGCGGAAGCTCAGCGCCAAACAGGCGTGGACGCGCAGGGCACCCCGCGCCCGCCCGGCTTACTCCGGCTGGATGCCCGCCGCGCGGATCACCTTGCCGAAGCGCTCGCGGTCGGCGCGCGCGCGCTGCGCGAGCTCCGCCCCACTCATCGCCAGCGGCACCGCGCCCAGGGTCGCGAACCGCTCGCGCACGTCCGGCGATGCAACCACCTGCCGGGCGGTGTCGGCCAGACGCTTGACCACCGGTGCGGGCAACCCCGCCGGGCCGTGCAGCCCGGACCAGAACACCAGCGCGGCCTCGGGATAGCCGGCCTCGGCGATGCTGGGCACGTCGGGTAGCGCCGGGTCGCGCTCGCGCGCGAGCACCGCCAGCGGCCGCACCGCCCCCGACCGGATGTGCTGCATCGCCGAGGGCAGCGAGTCGATCACCATCGTGATGTTGCCGCTCATCGCATCCGGATAGGCCATCGCCGCCGACTTGAACGGGACATGCAGCAACTCGGTGCCGGTCATCTGGCCGAGGATCTCCGCGGTGAGATGCCCCACGCTGCCCAGCCCCGACGAGCCGTAACTCACCTTGCCCGGTGCCTGTCGCGCCCGCGCGACCACTTCCTTCACCGTGCGCATCGGCTGGTTCGATCCGATGGTCATCAGGGTCGAGGACTGCGCGATGCCGGCGATCGGCGTGAACGCGGTCTCGGGGTCGAACGGCATGCGCTTGCGCATGTGCGGAATGATCGAGTAGACGCTGATGCTGGAGAACAGCACCGTGTGGCCGTCGGGCGTGGCATTGGCCACGAACTCCGAGCCCACCACGCCGCCCGCGCCCGCGCGGTTGTCGACCACGACGTTCTGGCCGAGCAGCTCGCCCATCTTCTGCGCGGTCGCGCGACCCAGGATGTCCGACACCCCGCCCGCCCCGTAGGGCACCACCATGCGCAGCGGACGCGCCGGATATGCACCATTCTGGGCCTGCGCCGGCAGGCTGCCGGCCAGCATCAGCAGCGCGGCGGTCGCCGCGAACGGCGCCGCCCGGGGGCGGGCACGGCGCCTCGCACGGCGAGGGACGGCGTCTGCAGTCGACAACGGGGAGCGGGAGGCAGGACGAAGGCCGGCGGCGCGGTGCATGGCGGAACCCCTCGGAGGTGGACGCCTTCTCCCTTCGCAAGAGCCGTACCAGTTCTTATCCCCCCCCCTCGCGTGCCATCCCGCATGACCGTCGACTCGAACACCACCACCGCGCCGGCGATTGGCCCCCCTGCACGCCCGACGGTACCCCGCCGTTAATCGGGAAGACCCGGCTACGTCGCGCCACGACCCGCGGCGTGTCGATCCACCAACGCCCCGGAGCCATGAACGGCAGGCGACGGCCCTGCGCACTCCGCGACCGGCAGCGGTCCGTGCCGCATCCCCTGTCAGCCCCCTGCAAGGCCTCAACAGCTAGACTCGGGCGCCCGCGGTTCAGGTCGCAGGCGGCGCACCCGCCCGGCGCATCGAGCACCGGACGACGCGCCCGCGTGACCTCCACCCGCGAGCGCGGCCTGCAGCGGCCATGCCCCGCGCGCCTCGACGGCGCGCGAATCGAACGCTGCCCCGTCCACGCCCCCCTCGCCAGACCGCAAACGCCCCGCCGATGACCCCGCCCCGCCTCCTCCGCTCGCCCCTGTGGCGCAGCCTGCGCGCGTGGATCGCGGCGCTCGTCGCAGCGGCCATCGTGGGCTGCGCGCAGGTGCGCCCGCCTCCGCGCGCGCCGGCGCCCGTGCCGCCCGAGTGGCGGCCGCTGCTGGTCGAGTTGCGTGCGTTCATGGCGAGCGTCGGCTTCAAGCCCACGCCCAACTTCGAGACGGTGGCCACGGACCTGGAGTCCTATGCGTTCTGCGGACACGCGCCGCGCTATCGGCTGCCCTGGTCCTACGAGGATCCGATCATCGTCTGGCAGGACTCGGTGAGCGCCGAGGAGTGCCGGCAGGCACCGCCCGACATGGACGTGTACTACGGCGCAACCGAAGCGCTGGGCGAGATCGCCACGCCGGTGACCGCGTCGATGATCGCCGCGGGACTCGACCGGTTCATCTACCTGGTGGTGCACGAGGACTGCCACGACCAGTTCGCGTTCCCGCAGGGCATCGAGGAGCCTCTGTGCGAACTCATCGCCTATCGCGCGATGGCCGCCTTCAGCAAGGACCGCTTCCGCTGGTACGCGCCCGAGCGTCGCGCCATCCTCGACTACGCCGCCAACCAGGCGCGGCTGGCCTACGCCACCATCCGCTACTACGACGCCATCGAGCAGATCTACGCCCGTCGTCGGCCGGGCCGCGACGGTGACGCGCAGGCACTGGCCGAGCGCAGCCCGGTGTTCGCCCTGGCCGAGAAGACGCTGGGGCTGTCGGCGGGCGCCATGAACAACGTGCTGCTGGCCAACTACATGACCTACAGCCGGCACTTCCCGGTGCTGGAACGCATCCACGAGGCGCTGGGTGGCGACCTCGCGAGGACCATCGCGTTCTTCAAGCAGGTGGATGCGGCCCGGCCGGATCCGGAGGCCGTGTTCGCGCGGCTGAAGATCCGCCACGACGATCGCGTCGGTCAGTTGCGCGCCTACGAACAGGCGATCCTCGACACCGCACTCAAGCTGCTGGGTCGGCCGCTGCCGCCCGGACCGGACGAGGCGAAGCCGGCGGCTGCGTCGCGATAGCGGCCCGCGCCCGGCCATGGGCGACATCGGGCGCGTTCGAGGCTGCGTGCGCAGACGGTATCGGCCGCTCGCGTGGTCCACGCGAGCGGCGCCCCGCGCACATGCCCACGGTTCGGCGAAGCCCCGCGCACGTCTCCACGGTTCAGCGATGCTCCGTGCACGCCCGCCGCAGGCGCGCGACCGCCGGGCGCTGGCGGTACCCCCGCGCAGGGCCGCCGCGCGTTACTCCGCCTTGATCCCCGCGCTCTTCACCACCTTCGTCCAGCGCGCGAAATCCTCGCGGATGAACGCCGCGAACGCATCGGGCGTGCTGCCCACCGCCTCCACGCCCATCTGGGCGAAGCGCTCCTTCACCACCGGCGTGGCCAGCGCGCGCAGCGCGGCCGCGTGCACCCGCTCCACGATGGGCGCCGGCAAGCCCGCCGGGCCGAGCAGGCCGGTGCCGTTGGCGATCTCCATGTCCTTGACCCCCGCCTCGGCGAAGGTGGGCACGTCGGGCAGCGCGCCCATGCGCGCGCGCGCCGAGACCGCCAGCCCGCGCACCTTGCCGCTGCGCACCGTGCCGCTGGCGGTGGAGCCCTGGTCGAACAGCAGGTCGATCTGGTTGCCGATCACGTCGGTGGTGGCGAGCGCGGCACCCTTGTACGGCACGTGCAGCAGCTTCGCGCCGGTGAGCAGCGAGAACAGTTCGCCCACCAGGTGGTTCGACGAGCCGGTGCCGCCCGAACCCATCGTGAGCGCGCCCGGCTTCTCGCGCGCGAGGCGGACGAGGTCGGCCACGCTCTGCACCGGCAGGCCGGTGCGCACGTAGAGCACGAACGGCGTGACCTGCAGGTTCACGATCGGCGTGAAATCACGCACCGGGTTGTACGGCGCGTTCGGATACAGCGCGGGGGCTACGCTGAAGGTGCTGTTCGATCCGGTGAGCAGCGTGTAGCCATCGGGCGCGGCCTTCGCAACCACCTCGGCGCCGATCATGCCGCCCGCGCCCGTGCGGTTCTCCACCACCACCGGCTGGCCCAGCGTCTCCTGCATGGGCGCCGCCACCAGCCGCGCGGTGAGGTCCACGTTGCCCCCCGGCGCGAAGGGAACGATCAACCGGATCGGCTTCGCCGGCCACGCCGGCTGCGCCTGCGCGAGACCGGGCACGACTGTCGCGCCCGCGCCCAGTGCGAGCGCGACCGCAGCCGAAAGGCCTGCCTGCGGACGGTGGATGAGGGACGGGCAACGGGGCATGGCCATGGCGGTTCCTCCTGGGAGTCGGACGGGCGCACGACATCGTGCGCCGCGGGCGCAAGAACGGGCCGGGCGCGCGCCGCCCACCTCGCGCCGCCAACGCCGAACGCGGTGGGGTCAGCCACCCTCGCCGGCGTCGACGATCGCGGCGGC
>CAIKXV010000096.1 GCA_903831455.1 uncultured Pseudomonadota bacterium
GTCGCGCAGCATCGCGGAGAACTCGGCTGGCGTGGTCGCCAGAGCCTCGGCGCTCAGGCGAGCGAGTTGGGCCCGGTGTTCCGGTTGGGTCGATACCTTCGCGAGCGCCCGGTGCAGCGTCTCGATCACGGCCGCGGGCAGCTCGCGTGGACCCAGTACCCCGTACCAGCCTTCGGTGTTGAAGTCGAACCCGCTTTCGCGCACCGTCGGCAGTTCGGGCAGCAGCTCGGAGCGGCGCTCGCCACCGACGGCCAGCGCCCTCACGCGCCCGGTCTTGATGTGCGGCATCGCCGGCCCCAGGCCGTTGAACATCATCTCGACCTCGCCCGCGAGCAGGGCCGTCAGCCCGGGCGCCGCGCCCTTGTACGGGACATGGACGATATCCACGCCAGCCGTCACCTTGAACAGTTCGCCGGCCATGTGGATACCCACCCCGGTGCCTCCGGAGGCGAAGTGCATCTGGCCCGGACGCTTTCGGGCCAGCGCCACCAGATCCTTGACCGATCGGACCGGGAGCGCCGAATTGACGATCAGCACGTAGGGGGCCGACGCCACCTGCGACACCGGTGCGAGATCGCGCAGCGGGTCGTAGGGCGTCGCCGCGTTCAGGTGCGGCACGATCGACAGCGGACCCGAGAACCCGAACAGCAGCGTGTGCCCGTCGGGGGGCTGCCTGACCACGAACTCGGTGCCGATCAACCCGGCTGCACCCACGCGGTTGTCGGTGACCACCTGCTGGCCGAGTACGTCGCCCAGCGCCTGCGCGACCGCGCGGCAGATGACGTCCACGGGACCGCCGGCTCCCGAGGGGGCGATCAGCCGGATCGGTCGCGAAGGCCAGGCCTGGGCGGCAGCCGCCCCCGCCGCGAACAGCGAAACCAGACCGCAAACGGCATGGACAGGGTGACGCATCGACACCTCCACGATCGGCATGCGCGGCGTAACCGCGGCTGCGGCTAGTCCAGCTTCACTCCGGTGGCCTTGACCACTTCCTCCCACTCCCGCGCATCACGCTCCATGAACCGCTGCATCTCCGCTGGCGTCATGCGCAGGGCCTCCGCCCCGTTCGCCGTGTACGCGTCGCGCGCCGTGGCCGAATCGGAGACCCGGGTGAACTCCATGTTCAGCCGCTCGACCAGCGCCGCTGCCATGCCGGCGGGACCCAGCACCGCGGAGATCACCGCCCCCTCGGTCCCCTTGATCGTCTCGGTGAGCGCGGGGATGTCCTTCATCGACGCGGCGCGCTTGTCCGCCGCGAGCCCGATGGCGACGAGGCGCCCGGAGCGCACGTGCGGGAGCGCCGCGGGTACGGTGGCCATCACCATCGCGATCTCCCCGCTGAGGAGCGCGGTGACCGGCAGCGCCCCGCCCTTGTAGGCCACCGGAGTCGTCTTGATCCCGGCACGAAGACGGAATTTCTCGCCGGTCATGTGCGTCACCGTGCCCAGGCCGGAGTGGCCCATCGTGATGCCGGGATTTCGGCGTGCGACCGCCACCAGCTCGGCTGCGGTCTTCGCCCCGACCGACGGATGCGCGACCAGCAGCAGCGGCGAGTGGTTGAGGACCGCGATCGGCGAGAAGTCGCGCAGCGGGTCGTAGGGCAGCTTCGGGTACAGCGACCGCTTGATCGTGTGGGTCGAGAGATCCGTGAACAGCAGCGTGTGGCCGTCCGGCGCCGCCTTGGCGACGATCTCGCCCGCGATGATCGTGCCGGCACCCGGGCGGTTCTCGACCAGCACCTGCTGCCCCACCTGCCGGGACACCTCCGAGGCGGCGACCCGCGAGAAGGTATCGGTTGCACCGCCGGGCGGGAATGACACCACCAGGCGAACCGGCCGCGTGGGCCATGTCTGGGAGAACACGGCATCCACGGGCATCGCGCCGACAAGGGCACCGGCGATCAACAGGGCGGTACGGGTCATCCTGGAAGCTCCTGGCAATGTTCGTGCGCGGCGTCCCTCGCCCCGCGTGGGCTCAGCACGCAGCCCCGGCAAAGGCTGGCAGTACCTGATCGATGAACTGGTCGAGCTGGGCGCGCTGGTCCAGGCCCGCGAAGCGTACGCACAGGTCGGTGACGCCCGCCTCCTGGTACCGGCGCAGGGCATCCACGACGGCGGAGGCAGGACCCAGTCCCATCAGACCGCGGTAGTTCACGCCGCCCCCGTAGTACTTGGTGAGGAAATCGCGCATTTCGCGCTCGGCACGGGCAGCGTCGTTCTCGATGCGAACCGTCGTGTACACGCACATCGGGAACCCGGGACGCGGTCGCTGATGGCGCTCGAAGGCCTCGTCGCAGACCTCTCGCAGCCGACGGCAATCCGCATCGTCGAGATAGGTGGTGATCACGCCGTCGCCCAGTCGCCCGACCCGATCGATCTGTGCAGGGATGATTTCGCCACGATTGCCCGCGGTGACGAGCAGCGGGGGCCCCTCCTCGCTCCACGGCAGCGGCGCGATCGTGTGCTCCTGCAGCCGGAATCCGTTCCCCTCGTAGCTCACGGGCTTGCCCGACCACAGCTGCCGCCATACGACGATGTGTTCCTCGAGATCGCGTGCGCGGCGCTTGTGCACGCGTCCGCAGGCCTCCCACTCCCGCTCGATCTCCGGAAGTCCCCACCCCACGCCCAACCCCAGCACCAGGCGCCCCTCGCTGATCTGGTCGAGGTTCGACAGCGCGTGCGCGAGAACGGTCGGCTGGCGCAAGGCCGGCAGCAGGATCGCCGTGCCCAGTCGGGCCCGGCGCGTGATGGCGGCGATGTAGGCGAGCGTGGTGAGCGGCTCCAGCCTCGGCTTGGCCACGATGCTGTCGCCCACCCAGACATCCATGCCGGCCTGGTCGCAGGCCCGCGCCATGTCCCAGCACTCGTCGAGCGCCGGTCGACGCGCGGACTGCATCACAACGGCCCGGTGCGGCAGCAGCACGCCCAGCCTCATCGAATTCTCCTCGTGCCCCGCGCGTCGTCATGTCGTCTTGTTCGAACTGCTCGTGCGCGGGGGGCGCCACGCCTGCGGCAACCTAATACAATCCGACCGCGGTCGCAAGCCGGGGCACCGCGCCCCCGCCACGCCGCCCTGCCCCAGGAGCCGTCATGCCCGTGATCGATACCCACACGCATTTCTTTCCGGTCGAGTGGGTACGCCTGCTCCAGCGCAAGGGTCCGGAGCATGGCGCGACGCTCGGGCAGGACGCGAACGGCGCGGTCACCTTCGCCTATCCGGGCATCCGGCAGGTGTTCGCGACCGGCTTCGTCGACCTGGACCATCGGCTCTCGGTGATGGATGCGCAGGGGATCGACGTGCACTGCCTGTCGCTCACCACGCCGATGGTCTACTGGACGGATGCCCGGTTCGGACTCGAACTGTCGCAGGTCTACAACGACGCCTGTTCCGAGGCGTGCATTCGCCACCCCTCGCGCTTCGCGGGCATGGCGGTACTGCCGATGCAGGACCCGGCGCTGGCCCTGGTCGAACTCGATCGCGCGGCGCGACTGCCCGGCATGCGCGGGCTCTACATGGGCACGCACGTCAACCGGCAGAACCTGGACGATCCGGCGTTCTTCCCGATCTGGGAGCGCTGCGAGTCGCTCGGCTGGCCGGTGTTCCTGCACCCGCTCGATCCGCTGCACGCCGACCGTCTCGATCGCTACTACCTCAGAAACGTGATCGGCTTTCCGTATGCCACCGCCATCGCGGTCGCCTCGCTGATCTTCGGCGGGGTGATGGATGCCTTTCCCCGGCTCGACGTCGTTCTGCCCCATGCGGGGGGCATGTTTCCGCCGCTGACCGGTCGCTGGGACCACGGCTACGACGTGAAGGAGGAAATGCGCGGCTGCCGCCTGCATCCGTCGGAGTACCTGCGCCGCTTCCACTACGACACGATCGCCCACGACGAGGCGCTGATGATGAACGTGATCCGGCAGGTGGGCATCGACCGGATCGTGATGGGCAGCGACTACTGCTTCGGAATCGGCGATCCCGAGCCGGCGACCACGGTGCGCGAGCTCGGCGCACTGTCGGTCGCCGAACGCGAGCAGGTGCTCGGCGGCACGGCCGCCCGGCTGTTGCGTCTCTAGGCGCCGCTGCCCTCGGCCCCGGGGCTCCAGCCCACGGCCTGCCTCGCCGCGCCCGCATGGGCGATCGGGTGGAGCGACCGGATCGACGTCCGGCGCCCGCCTCGCTCGCCGGCAGCCACGGTGCCTCCCCTTGGCGGGCGTCCGATTCCTATAATCGCGGAACCACGCCTCGCTGAAAGCGACACCCATGTCCGACTGGCTCTCGTTTCTCGCCGAACGCGGCGCACGCCTCGCCGTCGACGAGCCGATCATCCATGGCTTCGACGGGCGCGCGCCGGACACCGCGCAGGCGAGCGTGCTCTGCGATCTCTCCGGTCTCGACTTGCTGGCGTTCTCCGGCGAGGATGCGCAAACCTTCCTCCAGGGGCAGCTGACCTGCGACGTTCGCGAAGCCACCCGGGTTCGTGCCCGGCGCGGCGCGCTGTGCACGCCGAAGGGCCGCGTGCTGGCCACGTTCCGGCTCTGGGCGCAGGACGACGGCTACCGGATGGCACTCCCGCGCTCGCTCTGCGAGGCGATCGGCAAGCGCCTCGGGATGTACGTCCTTCGCTCCCGGGTGCGAATCACGCCGCTGCGCGATGTCGTGCGTTTCGGTGTCGCCGGGTCGCGCGCGCGTTCCGCGCTGGCGCGCGCCCTGGAGGTCTCCCCTGCGGATCTGCCCGTTCGGGACGGGGTATTGTCCCGCCTCGACGCGTGCGTGATCGGCCTGCCCGGCGAGCGCTACCTCGTCTGTTCCGATCCCGCACGGGCTCCACTGCTGTGGAACGCACTGGCGGTCGACCTGCTCGAAAGTGGGCACTCGGCCTGGGCGTGGCGGTCGGTGGCGGCGGGCGATGCCGACGTATCGCCCGCCACGCAGGACCAGTTCGTCCCCCAGATGCTCAACCTCGACCTGTCCGGCGGCATCGGCTTCGCGAAGGGGTGCTACACCGGCCAGGAGATCGTCGCCCGCACCCAGCATCTGGGCCGTCTCAAGCAGCGGCTGTACCGATGCTCGCTTCCGACCGGCCCGACTCCCGATGCTGGCACTGCGCTCTACAGTGACGATTTCGAGGGCCAGGCGAGCGGCATGGTGCTCGACGCTGCCACCCGACCGGACGGGGCGCGTGTCGTGCTCGCGGTGCTTCGGGTGGATACGGTTGCCGCGGGCATCACGGTCCACTGCGCGTACCCGGACGGCGAACCCCTGCAGTCCCCTCAGCAGGTCGACGTCGACCTGCCCGACGGGCACTGAACCCGCGCATGTGCCTGGTGCTGTTCGCCCACGAGGCGCACCCTGAGTACCGGCTGATCGTCGCGGCGAATCGCGACGAGTACTACGACCGCCCCGCCGCCCCGGCCGGCTGGTGGGAGGATGCCCCCGATCTGCTCGCGGGACGCGACCTGGTCGCCGGGGGAACGTGGCTGGGCGTGACGCGTGAGGGACGATTCGCGGCACTGACCAACTACCGGGGAGCGTCCCCGGTGCCGGGCGGCCCGTCGCGAGGCACCCTGGCCGTCGGCTTCCTCCGCGGCGAACTGGGCGCCGAACACTATGCGCGGACGGTCGCGGCACAGGCCGGCCGCTACCAGGGGTTCAGCCTGCTGGTCGGCGATCGCACGGGGCTGTGGGTGGTGTCCACCCACCATGACGCGCAGCCGGTGTCCGCAGGCGTGCACGGGCTGAGCAACCACCTCCTCGACACCCCGTGGCCCAAGGTACGCCGCGGTACCGAGGCCCTGGCCGATTCGATCCCGCTGACGAGCGCGGAGCGCGAGGCACGCCTGCTCGCTACGCTCGCCGACCGCTCGGCACCCGCCGATCGCGATATCCCGACGATGGGCGCGTCGCTGGAGTTCGAACGTGCACTGTCCGCGCCTTTCATCCATTCGCGCGAGCGCCGCTACGGGACCCGCTGCACCACGCTGCTGTCGATCCGCCGGGATGGGGGACTACGGCTGCGGGAGATCACCTGGGACGACAGCCCGAGACCGGTGGCCGAGGTGACTCACGAGACCGACCGGGACCAGGCATCGCTCCGCGCCCCGGTACGCCTGCCCTAGCCGCAGGACCGGGGCCAGCAGGCCAGCACCATCTCCCGGTGCGCGATTCCCGCATCGAGGAACCGCGGGCCGCGCGCGACGAATCCCAGCCGGCGGTAGAAGCCGATCGCGTGCTCCTGCGCATGCAGGAAAGGACGGGGCCCGCCGCGGGCACGGGCGACCTCGAGCAGCGAACGCAGCAGCGCCGCGCCCATGCCGCAGCCGCGCCACCCGCGCAGGACGGCCATGCGTCCGATGCGCCCGTCGGGCAGCAGGCGACCACAGCCGACCGGCGTCCCGTTCGAATCGCGCGCGAGCGCGTGCACGCACTGCGGATCGAGTCCGTCCCACTCCTCGGCCTCGGACACGCCCTGTTCACGCACGAAGACGGCTCGTCGAATCTCGGCCAGGGCCGTGTCGTTCCCGGGCTTCCAGTCAACGATGTCGATCGAGTAGCCGCGATGGCGCATGGCGCCATGATAGGGCACTCGGCCCGCGCGAGGCCCGGAGTGCCCCGGACTCGCTGGCAGGCAGGACGACCGCGGCGTACACTTCGCGCACAACAATCGGTCCCCGTCGATGCCCGTGGCGCACGAGCCTGCGCCGTCGATGCGGGA
>CAIKXV010000097.1 GCA_903831455.1 uncultured Pseudomonadota bacterium
CGCTCGCCGCGGGCGCGGCGGGTGCAACCCCGGGCGCGGGCGGAGTCGACGCCGGCGGCGCGCCCCCCTCGGGCCTGGCCGCCCCGGCCGCAGGCCCCGATCCGGACGCGGTCGTCTGGCGCTTGAGGAAGGCCGCCACCGGGTCGCGCGCATCGGCCGCGAACACGTCGAGCACGATCCGGTGCCCGCGCTCGCCGACCGGCGTGAGCGCGAAGGTCTCGGCGAGCGCCTCGCCGCGCAGTTCGACCACCACCCGGATCACGCCGGGCTTGAACAGGCCGACCCTCACCTGCCGGATCCGCGGATCGTCGGCGGGGACCGACGCCGGCAACGCCGCCAGCGCGGGGCCGACCTGCGGCAGGTCGAGTTCGAGCACGACCCGATCCGGATCGCGCAGGGTGAACATCCGGTAGGTCAGCGCCTGGGACGACTCGAGGGTGAATCGCGTCGAATCCGGGCCTGGCCAGGCGCGGGCGGCCGTGACCTGCGCCTGCGACGGGACCTTGACCTGGGCCTGCGCAGGCATCGGACCCTGCATCGCGAGCACCGCCGCGAGCATCGCCCTTCGCGCAAGGCACGCGAGGCGTGCCTCGCCGGGCGGCCCTGCGCGAGGCCGCGCGACCCGGCTCGTCGCGCCGTGTCCGCCCCGTCGATCGGCTCGCGGCAGGAACCGCGCGACCACGGCCGCGCCGGCGGCGCGCAGCCCCGCGAACGCATCGCCCGCCACCCGCAACACGCCCGCCCGCGTCGCCTCGCGGCTGCGCGTCGACCGATCGGTCATGTGCGCTCCACCGCAGCCAGCAGGCGCTCGCCGCGCGCGCTGCAGGCTTCGACAACGGCCGACCGCCCCTCGCCCCGCGCCTGCAGCACCACCCGCAGGTCGGGCGGCGGCAGCGCGCCCGCCGCGCGCTGCGGCCATTCGATCAGCAGCACGACACGGCCGTCGGCCAGTTCGCGAAACCCCGCCTCCTCGAGCTCGGCCGGGTCGGCCAGGCGGTAGAGGTCGAGATGTGCGATCTCCAGCGAACCGGCCCTGTAGGTCTCCAGCAGCGTGTAGGTCGGGCTGCGCACGCGGCCACGCTCGCCCAGCGCCCGCAGCAGCGCGCGCGCGAGCGTGGTCTTGCCCGCCCCGAGTTCGCCCTCCAGGTGCACCACCATACCCGGCTCGAGCGCGCGCGCGATCGCCGCGCCCAGCGCGTGGGTCGCGGCCTCGTCGGGCAGTTCGCGTGATACCGTGGACTTCATCATCACCTGCAGGGCGAGGGCCGATCGCCGCAGCCCCTTCGCCGTTCGTCATGCCCGACGCACCCGCCGACCGCGCGACACCACCGCCCACGCCCCCCGATCGCTCCCCGGAGGCGATGGTCGCGCTCGCCCGGGACATCCGCGGCTGGGCGCGCGAACTCGGCTTCCAGCGCTGCGCGATCGCCGCGCTCGAACTCGGAGACGCCGGTGCCCGGCTGCGCGACTGGCTGGCGCAGGGCATGCACGGCGAGATGGATTATATGGCACGCCACGCGGCGCTCAGGACCGATCCCCGGGGCCTGCTGTCCGGCGCACTGCGCGCGATCACCGTGCGCATGGACTACTGGCCGGGCGATGCGCGGCCCGCCGCGCAGGTGCTCGACGACCCGATGCTCGCCTACGTGTCGCGCTATGCGCTGGGGCGCGACTACCACACCCTGCTGCGCGGACGGCTCGCCCGGCTCGCGCGGCGCATCGCCGAGCTTGCCGGCCCTCTTGGCGCGCGCGCCTGCACCGATTCGGCACCGGTGATGGAAGTGGAACTCGCGCGCTCGGCCGGGCTGGGCTGGCGCGGCAAGCACACGCTGCTCCTCGACCGCCACGACGGCTCGTGGTTCTTCCTGGGCGAGATCCTGGTCGACCTGCCGCTGCCGGTCGACCCGCCCGTCGAGGCCCACTGCGGCAGTTGCACCCGCTGCATCACCGCCTGCCCCACCGGCGCCATCGTCGAGCCCTACCGGCTCGATGCCCGACGGTGCATCTCCTATCTCACCATCGAGCTCAAGGGGACCATTCCCGAGTCCCTGCGCCCGGCGATCGGCAACCGCATCTACGGCTGCGACGACTGCCAGCTCGTCTGCCCCTGGAACCGCTACGCGCGACCCGCGCTCGAGCCGGCCTTCGCCGTCCGCCATGGGCTGGACCGCGCCCCCCTCGTCGAACTGTTCGCCTGGAGCGAGACGGACTTCACCGACCGCATGGCCGGCAGCGCCGTGCGCCGCATCGGCCACGAGCGCTGGCTGCGCAACATCGCCGTGGCGCTGGGCAACGCGCCCACGGTACCGGAGGTCGTCGCCGCGCTGCGCAGCCGCGCGGACCATCCGTCCGCGCTGGTGCGCGAGCACGTCGGATGGGCGCTCGCGCGCCACGATGCCGGGCCCTGAACCAACCCGTCCGTCGCGCGCCACCGGCACGGCGCCCGGGCGCTCGCACGCACGAAGCGCCGCACGGCGCTCGTCCGGCACCCCCACGTTCCGCAGCGTCGCCGCACGGCCCGCGGGCAGGGCCGCCGGGCCCGGGCCGTCGCGCCCTTGCCTGCGCCCCGGCGACCCGAACCGGCCTGGCTACCGCTCGACGGCGAATACGGCGGCGAACACGACCCCTCAGTCCTCCACCCGGCGCGAGAACTCGCGCGGCCGGACCCCGCCGATCCAGAGCGTGCCGAAGTACACCGCAGCGCCCAGCACGCACACAGCGGCGAGCCGCGCGCCGCGCTCGAAGCCTCCCCAGCGCAGCCAGTCCGCCGGGTCGCCCGCGGCCCAGGCCAGCACGCCGGCCATCAGCGCGAGCGCCACCGCCACGCGCAACGCGAACACGCCCCAGCCCGGCTCGGGACGATAGGTGCCCGTCCGCCACAACCCGTGCCACAGCAGCGTCGCGTTCAGGCAGGCCCCCAGCGAGATGGCCAGCGCGAGCCCGGCGTGGCCCAGCGGCCCGACCAGCACCAGGTTCATCGCCTGCGTGGCCAGCAGCGTGATCACCGCCATGCGCACCGGCGAGCGGATGTCCTGGCGCGCGTAGTAGCCGGGCGCGAGCACCTTCACCAGGATCAGCGCGAGCAGCCCGACGCTGTAGGCGACCAGCGCCTCCCGGGTCATCGCCACGTCGCGCGCATCGAAGGCGCCGTGGTGGAACAGCGTGGCCACCAGCGGCACCGCCAGCACGGCCAGCGCCACGGCCGCCGGCGCGGCCAGCAGCAGCACCAGTCGCAGGCCCCAGTCGAGCAGCCGGCTGTAACCCTCGCCGCCGCGCGCATGGCTGCGCGACAGGCTGGGCAGCAGGATGGTGCCCAGCGCCACGCCCAGCAATCCGGTCGGGAACTCCATCAGGCGGTCGGCGTAGTACAGCCAGGACACGCTGCCCGCGGCCAGGAACGAGGCGAAGATCGTGTTGATCAGCAGCGAGATCTGCCCGACCGACACGCCGAACAGCGCGGGCAGCATCTGCCGCATCACCCGGCGCACGCCGGGATCGCCGCCGCCCCAGCGCGGCCGCGGCAGCATGCCGATGCGCGCGAGGAAGGGCAGCAGGAAGGCGAGCTGCAGCACCCCCCCGGCGAACACTGCCCAGGCGAGCGCCTTGACCGGCGGATCGAAATGGGGCGCTGCCCACAGCGCGAAGCCGATGAACGAGAGGTTGAGCAGCGCCGGCGCCAGGGCCGGCGCGGCGAACCGGCTCCAGGTGTTGAGGATGCCCGCCGCCAGCGCGGTGAGCGAGATGAACAGGATGTAGGGGAACGTGATGCGCAGCAGGTCGACGCTGAGGCCGTAGCGGTCGGCATCGTCGACGAACCCCGGCGCGGACACGCGGATCACCAGCGGGGCCGCCAGCATGCCCAGCGCGGCGACGACCAGCAGCGCCACGGCCAGCGTGCCGGCGACCCGGTCGACCAGCGCCCGGGCCGAGGCGTCGCCGCCGCGGTTGCGCACCTCGGCCAGGATCGGCACGAAGGCCTGCGAGAACGCCCCCTCGGCGAAGATGCGCCGCAGCAGGTTGGGTAGCCGGAACGCCACGAAGAACGCGTCGGTGGCCGCGCCTGCGCCGAAGATGCGGGCGATCAGGAGGTCGCGGGCGAAGCCGAGGATGCGAGAGACCAGCGTCATTGCGCTGACGCCGCCCAGCGCGCGGAGCA
>CAIKXV010000098.1 GCA_903831455.1 uncultured Pseudomonadota bacterium
CCGCTGTTCATGCGCAGATCAGACGCCCGATTCGCCGACCGGGCAAGTCATTCTCCGCAGGTTACGCGGGGAATGAAGGGGTCAATCGCCGCATCGTGTCGCGGTGGCTGCCCGATGTGCCCCAGCCCGACTCGCGAAGTCCGTCACCCCGACACTGGCAGTGGTCCATTCCCGGCCACGGCGATCGCAGGGCCGCAGCCGTACCCGTGCAAGGCATGGCGCCGCATGATCATCGGATGGCCGAAACGAACCGATGTTTCACGGCAACCGCGCAACCGCGGCGGTCGCCAGTTCATCGAACACCTGTTGCGCCTTGTCGAAGGCGGCGCGTGCGGCGCCCGTGCCCGCGATCGCGGCGGTGAGCAGGAAGATCTCGCCGATGCGCTCGCGGCTGACCCCACCCCGCAGCGCGCTGCGCACGTGGCGATCCACCGCGCCCACCTGTCCGGCCGCCGAGGCGATCGCCAGGCACAACTGGCTGCGAAGACTTCGGTCGAACAGCGGGCGCGACCAGATGTTGCCGAAGCAGAAATCGTGGGTGTTCGACCAGAACACGTTCATGAACGCGTCGGCTTCGCGTTCGTTGCGGTCGACGTTCTCGTCGCCGAACAGCGTTCTGCGCATGCGCGCGCCGTCGGCGATCCGCTCGGCGATGGTCCGCGAGGGCGCCGATGCGTCGCATACGGCGGCCTGTGCCGGGGTGAGTTGTCCCGCGCGGGCCAGCTCGTCGAACGTGGCGCGCGCGGCGCTGAAACTGGACAGGCCGGCGTAGACGCCGGCGTAGCAGTAGACCTGCAGCAGCACCTCGGCGACCTCGCTTCGGCCGAGACCGTTCGCGACGCAACGCCTCGTGCAGGCCGGAACCTCCGACTCCTCGCAACGCGCGGCCACCATCGACAGCGCGAGCATGGCTCGGGTGGGATCGTCGATTCCCGGGCGGCGCATCACCGACGCGATCACGGCGCTGTCCTCGAGGGATTCGTACAGGCGCGTGAACACGCCCTGATCGTCGGCCATGGCGGCTCCAGTCGATGCGAGAGGTCGACACCAATGATAGCGGTTGGCAACCCGCGGCCTACCCTGCGACTCGGACCACGGCCCGCCCGCCGCGGGGTTACTTGCAACGACGGAATAGCGCCGCCTACACTGGGCGCTTGTCGCATCGACGACAGCTTCGGCTGTCCGGTGAGCGCGCTCGGGCCCGTGTTGCGGGACGACTGCCCGCGGTTGGCCGGGTCCGCGCGTCGGGCGACCCCGCACTGAAGAGGAGAGCCGCCGGTGCCGCATCTTGATCTGCACAAACAGACCCACGCCCCGAAGAGGGCATCGGTCCCGAGCCTGCGCGAGGCGACCGGCCCGCGACGCGGTCGGGAAGGCTTGCCTCGAGCATCGGTGTCCTGCGCGCGCGAGGCGCCGCGCCACGGCACGGTCTGCCAGCCGATGACGGCCCCGAACGCGCGCGAGGCGCGCCCAAGTGCGCGCGTGCGATGGCTTCCGGGCGCGCTCCTGATCTCGCTCGCCCTCGCGGTGGCGGCTCCGGGCGCCCGCGCGCAGCCTGCCAACGCGTACCCGGACCGTCCGGTCCGGCTCATCGTGCCGTTCGCGCCCGGGGGGTCGACCGATGTGCTCGCCCGCGTGCTCGGCCAGAAACTCGGGGAGCGGCTCGGTCAATCCTTCCTGATCGACAATCGCGCGGGCGCCGGCGGCACGATCGGCACGGCGATCGCCGTGAAGTCCAACCCGGATGGCTACACCCTCGTGCTGGGCACGACCAGCACGCTCGCGATCAACCAGAGCCTCTACCCCAGGCTGGGCTACGACATCGCGCGCGACCTCGCCCCGATCGTCCTGCTGGCCAAGGGGCCGTTCGTGCTGATGGCCACGCCGGGACTGCCCGTGACCTCGCTCAAGGAGCTGATCGCCTATGCGAAGGCGCGGCCGGGCAAGCTCTCGATCGCCTCCTCGGGTAATGGCACTTCGGTGCATCTCTCGGCTGAACTGTTCAAGATGGTCGCGCAACTGCCCGACATCGTTCACATCCCCTACAAGGGGGGTGGTCCGGCCGGCGTCGCGCTGGTGGCCGGGGAGGTCCAGTTGATGATCAACGACCTGCCTCCGGCCATCGGGCCGATCCGGGCAGGCAAGCTGCGCGCCCTGGCCGTGGCCGACAGCCGCCGCTCGCCGCTGCTGCCGGACGTGCCCACCTTCGCCGAGGCCGGATTGCCGGGCTACGAGTCCCTGTCCTGGTTCGGCCTGCTGGCGCCAGCAGGCACGCCGAGCGCGATCATCGGCCAGCTCAACACGACGACCGGATCGATCCTCGCGAACGACCGCGACCTGCGCGCGCGCTTCTCCGACCTTGGCGTGGAGCCGATCGGCGGGACGCCCCAGCAACTGGCCGCGTTCGCGCGCGAGGAAACCCGCAAGTGGTCGGCCGTGGTGCGGAAGGCGAACGTCGTCCTGGAGGGAGGTTCCTGATGAAGCGCCTGACCGAAGCGCAGGCACGGGAGTATGCCGACGAGGGCTGCACCCATCCGGTAAGGGTGTTCAGCCCCGAGAAGGCCGCCCATTACCTGTCGCTGCTCGAGGCCGGCGAGCGCACGATGGGAGAGGACTTCCGCAAGGTGCTGCGAACCAAGGCCCACCTGTCGCTCAAGTGGGTGGATGAAGTGGTCAACGACCGCAACGTGCTCGATGCGGTCGAGGATGTGATCGGCCCCGATATCCTGCTGTACAACCTCACGGTCTGGATCAAGAACGCCAACGATCCGTCCTTCGTGGGCTGGCACCAGGATGCCACCTACTTTCCGCTGGATCCGCCCGTCCAGGTCACCGCATGGATCGCCCTGACCGACAGCGTGTCCGACAACGGAAGCGTGAACTACGTGCCCGGCAGCCATCGGCTGGGGCAGCTGCGGCATGGTGAATCGCCGGGGGATGGCAGCCTGTTGTCGAAGGGCCAGCACATCGTCGATCCCGTCGATTCGAGCGTCGTGAAGACGATCCCGCTGCAGCCCGGGGAGATGTCGCTGCACCACACGCACCTCGTCCACTTTTCCGAGCCGAACCACTCGTCCCGACGCCGGATCGGTCTCGGCGTCAGCTACATCCCGACCTCGGTGCGATGCACGGGCTCGATCCGGCACACCGCCATGCGGGTCCGGGGCGTGGACCGCTACGGTTACTTCGACCCCGAGCCCCGGGTGCAGCATGACCTCGACCCCGCGATGGCGGCGTTTCGGGCCGATGCCGTGACCCGCTATTACGCGGCCCGGGACGAACAGGTCGAGCTTCGCGCCCGCGAGTTCGCGCAGGCGCGCTGACCAGGAGACGACATGGCATCCCTTAAAGGCCGCTTCTGCGTGGTGACGGGTGCGTCCAGCGAACGAGGTATCGGCAACACGATCGCGAAGCGCTTCGCCGAGGCGGGCGCCTCGGTCTATCTCGCGGCCGAAGGCACGCGGGAGCAACTGGACGCCGCAGCGGCCGAGTGCCGGGCCTACCCCGACGCGGGCCGGATCGAGTACGGCCTCCACGACCTGTCGGTTCCGGGCGGCGCGGAGGCGATGATCGCCGACGCGTTCCAGCGCTTCGGCCGCATCGACGTGCTGGTCAACAACGCGGGCATACGGGCGCCCTACGATTTCGGCGACTACACCCGCGCCCAGTTCGATGCGGTCGTCAACGTGAACCTGGCGAGCCCGTTCTTCGCGAGCCAGGCGGTCGTGCCGATCATGCGATCGCAGGGCGGCGGCCGGATCATCCACATCGGGAGCCAGCTCGCGCACGTCACCTTCGCGAAACGCGCGCTCTACGGACTGACCAAGGCGGCCCTGCTCCACCTCACCAAGTCGATGGCCCACGAACTCGGCAAGGACAACATCCTGGTGAATTCGGTCAGCCCCGGGCCGATCCGCACGCAGCCGCTGATCGACCGCGAGCGCACCGATCCGGAAGGCATGACCCGCCGGATCGACCAGTACCTGCCGGTCGGACGGCTGGGTGAGCCGTCCGAAATCGCCGACGTCGTCCTGTTCCTCGCGACGGAGGCCCCGGCGTTCCTGCAGGGCGAGGACATCTGCGTGGACGGCGGCTACACCAAGCACTGAGGGCGCCCGGATCGACGCGAGATCGATCGGGCGCGTGTGACGCGGCAGGTACGCTTCGCTCGTTCGACTGCGCGTGCCTTGGGAGCCGCGCGCCCGTATCGGTGCGCACCGCCTCGACGCTCAGGGCGTCGCCTGCGATCCCGAGGGTGCTGGCCCCGTCTTCGGTCAGCGCGGCCAGTCGTGCCTGGTCGCGTATCGCCACCCTGATGTCGGCCCGGTGGCCCGGCTACACGCCCCGACCGACTGCACTCGGTTCCCGCGCTGTCGACAGCCGACGCCCTGACCGGTTGCATCGAGTGAGAAGTTTCGGTAGTGTTGCTTCCGCATCTAGAGTTGGGTCGACGCCCACGCCAACCTGCCCGCCCGGGCAAGGTGGATCGCGAAAGCGGATGTGGCTCCGAGTGAGCAACCAAGCGGGACGCGTCGGCCCTCCTGAACGGAGGGTTTTTCGTTGGCGCCATCGAAACAACGGCCGGTACCGCAGGGTCCGCGCGCAGCGTCGGGTTCACGCTCGCCCCGCGGGGTAGAGCGTGTGGCTGCGCCCTTCGTCGCGCGGCCCATCGGTTCGGCGAGGCACCCGCACGCCGCGCACGTCGTCGTCGGCTTTCCATCCCGCGCTTCGCAGAGCCGATGCGCTCGCGGGCTGTGCGGCGAGTCTGCGCACGCGGCCTGCCGGCGGTGGGAATCCCATCGCCTCGACGGGGCCACCCTCCTTGAGTCGGGTGGTCGGTCACTCACGGATGTCGTTCGAGGAGGGCTCACGCCATGAGCCTCTGACCTGCGCACACTGTGCGCGTCGCCGATTTGAGCAGCAGCTTGCGGGCGACTCACAAATACCGCTAAAGCGTTGGCGGCCCCGACCCCGCGGGGCCTGCCCAACGGTGTGTGCACCGGGGGCAAAGGACATCGACATGAACGACCGCAACCGCTTCGAGCAGGCCGAGACGGAGCCTGTTTCGCAGGCCGAAGGCGTGGAGACTTCGGCACCCGCCCAGGACGGCACGGGCAATGAGGCCAAGCCGGCTTCGCCTGCCTACCAGCAACTCCGCGACCGCTACGTCGAGCGCATCAACGATCTCACCAACGACGCCCTCGAGCGAGACGCGCTCGACATCTTCACCGACGTGGTTGCCTGGAAGATGGCCGGTATCGCGAACGCCTGCGGCCCCCGGGCCACAGGCCAGATCGTGCGGCTGATCGGTTTCTGGATCGAGCACCTGGCCCACCTCGACGAGGCGCAGCGCGAGGCGGCCGCCCAGGCCGAGGCGGGACACGCGCCCCACTGACCCGGGCAGCAAGGCGGGCGCGTCACGCGCGGTGGAAACCTGCGGCCCTCGTCGCGCGTGAGGTGCTCGTCCTGCATGCGCGGGGCGGTTCGCGCACGGTCGAGAACGGGTCGCCGTCGATCGGTTGCGTGATGACCGGTTCGCCAGCCCGTCGAGCGCCATGCGCCAGGCTCATCCGGTACGTAGCGTCCATCACCCGCCACCCTTCAGCCAGCACCACGCATCCCGCACGCAGCTTCCAGTTCAGGCATTCACCACTTGCCAGGCATCACGCATCACCCCACACCCCCCACCCCCCACCCCCCCCCCCCCCCCCCCCCCCCCCCCCCCCCCCCCCCCCCCCCCCCCCCCCCCCCCCCCCCCCCCC
>CAIKXV010000099.1 GCA_903831455.1 uncultured Pseudomonadota bacterium
CACGTCCGGTCTCGTCGCACACTCGCGCCCGCCCGGAACCCGGAAAGCGGAGCCTGCAGTCCCGCTGCACGGGTCTGCGCGGCGCTCGGCAGGACGGAGAGGTCCAGCATATTGACACGAGTGCGCCGAAGGCCGCCCCCTCGCGCGCCCGCCCTCGCACGATGGGGGGCGGATTTCGCGCCGGGCACTCCACCGACCGGGGCCGTCGCCGCCCGACCACGCACCGACGCGCCGAGCGCCGTCGCCCCAAGGCAGCACTGGCGCGCCGATCGGAACCGGCGGATGATCAAGGCTGCGCACCGCGAGGATCCGGCGACGCGCGCGGCTGGCCCGTGGACGTTCTGCTTCATCCGCATGGAGGAGCGCAATGGCAACGATCAGGCAACTGCTGTCCGACAAGGGCTCCCAGGTGTTCGCGATCTCGGCGCAAGCGTCGGTGTACGCCGCGGTCGCGAGCATGGCGAAGCATGGAGTGGGCGCCCTCCTGGTGATGAAGGACGAATCGCTGGTCGGCATCGTCTCCGAGCGCGACTACGCCCGGAAGGTGATCCTGCTCGATCGAAGTTCCCGGACCACCGCCGTGAGCGAGATCATGACCGCCACGGTGATCAGCATCGGCCCGGAGCAGACGGTCGCGCAGGCAATGCAGCTGATGACCGAGCACCGCATCCGCCACCTGCCCGTCATGGATGCAGGACGCGTCATCGGCGTGCTGTCCATCGGCGATCTCGTCAAGGCCGTCATCGGCGAGCAGCGTTTCGAGATCGAGCAGCTGCAGCAGTACATCGCCCAAGGGTGACGGTGGCGGTGGCGTCTCGGCACCCGGCCTGCGACATCCGGCGGCCAGTGCCAAGGCCGCCGCCAGAGCCCGTCCTCAGACCGACCGTCGCGGTCGATGACGCGCGTGGCGCCCCGATCACGGCTCCGGGATGGCCGGCGAGGCCCCTCGATGCGGGCGTCGCCCGGGCGGCTACCGATGTATCGGTACCGGATGCGCGTCACCGGCGTCGAGGACGCGTCCCCGGCGAGGTCTGGTTCGGTCGTGCCGGTCGAGCCTGCATCCCGCTCGACGTCCAGGACGAGGGCTCAGCCCTGGTCCCCGCGTAGCGCGAACCCCAGCCCGGGCGCTTCGGGCACGTGCAGCCAGCCATCGCGGTATTCCGGATGATGGGAGAACCGCGCGCGCAACGCGCCATGCGCGCCATGTACCTCGAGCATTCCGCCATGGCGGTGGCCGGCCATCGCCGGCAGGCATGCCGACTCGAACCCGCCCGCCCCGGTGACCGGCACGCCGTGGGCCTCGGCCATGGCGAGCACGCGCAGCATCGCGCTGAGTCCGCCGCAGAAGGCCGCGTTCGGTTGCAGCACGTCCAGCGCGCCCTGCGCGAGCGCATCCCGGAACCAGGTCATCGACTGGATCATCTGTCCCGAGGCCAGGGGGATGGGGGATGCGCGGCGCAGTTCGGCCAGCGCGACCAGGTCGTTGCCGCGCACCGGTTCCTCGAAGAACTCGATGCTGCAGTCCCCGACCCGGTGGGCGAGGCGCTTCGCGTCGCCCACCGTGTACGCGCAGTTGGCGTCGAGCATCAGCGGGGCATCGCCGATCGCGCGGCGCACCGCGCGGATGCGCTGCACGTCCTCCTCCACGCTGCGACCGGCGCCCACCAGCATCTTGACGCCGCGATAGCCTTGGTCGAGCGCCGTCGTGCAGGCGCCGACGAGTTCGGCCTCGCTGAAGGCTGGCAGCCCGGCAGTGGCGTAGGCCGCCACCTTGTCGCGTGCGCCGCCGATCAGTCGCGCCACCGGCAGCCCGAGTCGCTGGCCCTTCAGGTCCCACAGCGCCAGGTCCAGCGCCGACAGCGCCGAGACGAACACCCCGGTCGAACCCCGCGGGTTGAACGCACGCACGAGCGTGGCGGTGATCGCCTCGATGTCGAGCGCGTCGCGGCCCGTGACGGTCGTGCTGAAGCCGTGTTCGAGCAGGTGCACCACCTCGGCGGCGAGGAAGCGGCCGGTGACGCCGTGGCCGGCGAGACCCTCATCAGTCTCCACGCGGCAGCGGACGAAGGTGAGGCTTTCCTGGCCGGCGTAGGCGTCCGCGGCGCGAGAGGGCTTCAGGTGTTCCGCCTTCGCGGTGACAGAGGTGATCTTCATGGGGCCTCGCCCTGCAGGCGTGTCAGTACACCACCACGCTGCGGATCGACGTTCCCGCGTGCATCAGGTCGAAGCCGCGGTTGATGTCAGCGAGCGCAAGCCGGTGGGTGATGAGGTCGTCGATGTTGATCTTGCCATCCATGTACCAGTCGACGATCTTCGGCACGTCGCGCCGCCCCTTCGCGCCACCGAAGGCGGTGCCCTTCCACACGCGCCCGGTGACCAGCTGGAAGGGTCGGGTGCGGATCTCCTGCCCGGCGCCCGCGACCCCGATGATGACCGACACGCCCCAGCCCTTGTGGCAGCACTCCAGCGCCTGGCGCATCACGTCCACGTTGCCGATGCACTCGAAGCTGTAATCCGCCCCGCCCTTCGTGAGGTTGACCAGCCAGGCGACCAGGTCGCCCTCCACCTCCTTCGGGTTGACGAAGTGGGTCATGCCGAACTTCTCGGCCAGCGCCTTGCGCGAGGGGTTGATGTCCACCCCCACGATCATGTCCGCACCCGCGATACGCGCGCCCTGGATCACGTTGAGGCCGATGCCGCCCAGCCCGAACACCACCACCTTCGCCCCCGGCTCGACCTTCGCGGTGTTGATCACCGCGCCGATGCCGGTGGTGACGCCGCAGCCGATGTAGCAGACCTTGTCGAAGGGCGCGTCCTCGCGGATCTTCGCCAGCGCGATCTCCGGCACCACCGTGTAGTTGGCAAAGGTGGAGGTGCCCATGTAGTGATGCACCGGCCGGCCATCCAGCGTGAACCGGCTGGTGCCATCCGGCATCAGGCCCCTGCCTTGCGTCACGCGGATCGCCTGGCAGAGGTTGGTCTTCTCCGACAGGCAGTATTCGCACTCGCGGCACTCGGGCGTGTAGAGCGGGATCACGTGGTCGCCCTTGCGCAGCGTCTTCACGCCCGGGCCTACGTCCACCACCACGCCGGCGCCCTCATGCCCGAGGATCGCGGGGAACAGTCCCTCGGGATCGGCCCCCGAGCGGGTGAACTCGTCGGTGTGGCAGATACCGGTGGCGCGGATCTCGACCAGCACTTCGCCCGCCTTCGGTCCTTCGAGGTCGACGGTGGCCAGCGTGAGGGGCGCGCCTGCCTCGAGCGCGACTGCAGCCTGCACTTTCATCGCATCATCCTGTGGGTGGGGGTCAGTAATTGCCGAACGCCGCTCGGCCACCGCGCGGGTGCGCAACGCCCGTTCTTCCGGGCGCCAGCGCGCGTCATCGCTATTGTGCGCGAACGGCGCCTGGCGGACGCATGACCGCCGACACGGACGACATTCGCCGACCCATCCCTGTGCCGTTCAGTCGCATGGCGGCTCGTTCGCGCGGCTGTCGCCCGACCTCAACTTATCACGCGACGGGAGTCCGGGCTGTGCCACGATCTCGCTCACCGTCGCGCCGCCCGTGCATGCCGCCGCCGGACGACGTCCCCTCGACTTGAGCAGGGCGACGTGGCATTGCATGGCCGCGCTTGCCCCCGGACTGCGCCGCGACCATCGGCTGACCGCGCCTGCCCGTCGCACCCGACGATCCGAGCGGATCGCTCGTGCAAGCCCTCCTCGCGCAAGAACCCGCGCCACGACTTGCACGGCCAATGCCGGAAGCTACCGCTGGCCGTTCCCGGCGCCTTGCGGCGCGCAGTCGCGCTCCATCTCCCGCCGGAAGCAGACCGCCGGCAGTCGCTCGTCGATCTCCACGTCCTGCCAGCGGACGGTGGCGCCCGCAGGCACGTCGCGTGCCAGCCGCACCTTGTGCGCGAGCCCGAGGGGTAGTCCGCCTTCGCGCAGCGACTGCGCGGCCGGCAGCAGCCGACCGTACACGGTGAAGCCGCCCTCGCCATCGAGTATCTCGCCGGCCCTGAGCGTCCGCTTGGCGGTCGCGACGACATCGGCATTGAAAGCCTCGGGCGCGCCGGTCGGCTCGCCCCGCACGCCGACGCTGGCCACGCTGATACCCAGTTCCAGCCCGATCAGGTGGTACGGCTTGTACATCGCGGTGTAGCGCCCGCTGGGATCCGTGACGAGCCCGTACTCCTGGAAGCAGCGCTCCACGTACTCGCTGCCGCCAGCGAGCACCACGTACACGCCCCACCGCAGGTCGCGAAACACCGGTCGCCCGTCGCGCTCGAGGCTGGAGACCACCTCCACCTGGCCCCGGTGGGCGAGCTGGCCACCCTCGCCCTGCGGCCGCAGCACCCGAGGCAGGTCGTCCACCCCGCACGGCGGGAAACCCAACCCCATTGGCGCGGCGAGCCCCGTCGCGTTGGCCACGGCGCACATCTCGATCGCGCTCTTGGTGCCGTCGAGGAAGCTGTTGAACATCTGCGGGTTCAGTCCGCCCAGGCGCGCGTTCTCGGGCGTGATCCCGTAGTGTGCCCAGACCGTCTCGGGCGTGGACACGTGGTAATCCGGCAGGTACTTCGTGCCCTTGCCAGCCGCGATCACCTCCAGCCCGCAGGCGCGTGCCCAGTCCACCATCTCGCAGATCAGGGCGGGCTGGTCCCCATAGGCCAGCGAGTAGACGATGCCTGCCTCGCGCGCCTTGCGCGCGAGCAGCGGACCGGCCAGCGCGTCGGCCTCCACGTTCACCATCACGATCGACTTGCGCGCCTCGCAGCAGGCCAGCACGTGGGCGATGCCCGCCGCCGGCGAACCGGTGGCGTCGATGACGATCTCCACGTCAGGGCGTTCGATCAGCCGGCGCCCGTCGTCGATGAACGCCACCTCGGCGAGCTCGCCATCGCCGAAGCCGACTCGAGCCAGCGCCTCGCGGGCAGCCTGCGGGTCGAGATCCGCCACCGCGGAGAGCCTCATGCCTGGCGTGCGGCGCACCTGCGACAGGTACATCGAGCCGAACTTGCCGGCGCCGATCAGCCCCACGCGCAGCGGACGATGTTCACGATCACGCTGTTTCAGCAGTCGATGCAGGTTCATGCCCGCCTCATCGGTTGTGCGCCCGGAGCGAGCGCCGTGCCGCCATCATGCCCGACGCCGGCCTCTCGCGGCTCGGGGGCTCCCGTCCCGGCGGTCGGGCCCGAGTCACGCCGCCGGGCGCACTGGCTGTCGCCCGCGCGGACGGCGCGCCATCGCGCACCGTACCGGGCAGGTATGTCATCGCCAGCCGCGCACGCGTCGATCGCCCCGTGGCGCGCTGGCTGCAGCCCCGAAACCCCGCGGCCTTCACCGTACCCCGATCGCCCGTCGCTCGGGCCCGCGCACCGATCGGATCCCGGTCAGTTCGCCCGGATGCCCGCGCCCTTCACCACGCGGCCCCACTTCTCCATGTCGGTGGCCATGTAGGCGCCGAACTGGGCAGGCGTCATCCGCAGCACCGTGGCGCCGCCGAGGTCGAGCTGCCGGCGGATATCCGGAAGCTCCTGCACCGCCGACACTTCCCGATGCAGGCGCTCGATGATCGCCGTCGGCGTGCCCGCTGGGGCGAGCAGACCGAACCAGTTCACGGTCTCGTAGTCGGCCACGCCGGCCTCCGCGATCGCGGGCACGTCCGGGAGGATCGCGCTGCGCTGCCGCGACCCCACCCCCAGCGCGCGCAGCCGGCCCGCGCGCACATGGGGAACGGTTGCCAGCAGCCCCCCGAAGGTGAGATGCGCGTGACCGGCGACGACGTCGACGGTCGCGGCGCCTGCCCCCTTGTAGGGCACGTGCAGCATGTCCACCTTCGAGGTGAAGCTGAACAGTTCGGCCGCGAGGTGGCTGACGCTGCCCACGCCCGCCGAGGCGTACTGCAGCTTGCCCGGATGCCTGCGCGCGAACGCCACCAGGTCGGCCACCGACTTCACGGGAACGCTGGGGTGAACCACCAGCACGATCGGGCTACCGGCGACCATCGCCACCGGCGCGAACGACTGGATCGGATCGAAGCGACCCTTCAGGTCGTAGAGCCAGGGCGTGACCACGTGCGCGAGAGAGGCCATCAGCAGCGTATAGCCATCGCGTGCAGCCTCGGCCACCAGCTCGGTACCGATGATGCCCCCCGCGCCGCCACGGTTGTCCACCACCATCGGCACGCCGAGCCGCTCGCTCATCGCCGTGGCCACGATGCGCCCGGCCACGTCACTGCCGCCCCCCGGCGGAAACGGAATGACCACCCGGATGGGCTTCACCGGGTACGACTGCGCCACGGCGACACCGGCGAGCGGACTCGCAGCGAGTATCGCGGCAAGCAGGACAGCGCGCGCCGCCATGATCAGGCGTCCGACCACACCGACCGCGCGGTGTCGACGATCAGTCGCAACTTCGCGAACTGCTGGTCGGCGGTCATGACCGTGTTGCCGACGTTGCCCGAGAAGCCGCACTGCGGGCTCAGGCACAGCCGGTCCAGGGACACGAAGGCGGAGGCTTCCCGGATGCGCGCGCGCAGCATGTCGGGATCCTCGAGCTCCGGCGACTTGGTGGTGACCAGGCCAAGCGCCACGGTCTTGTCCTCCGGCATGTAGCGAAGCGCGTCGATCGGGCCTGCGCGCGGGCTGTCGAACTCCAGGAAATAGAACCGGGCGGCCAGCCGCCGGAAGAGCTGGTCGGCCATGAATTCGTAGCCCGCCTCGGCCTGCCAGAAGCCGAGCCGGTTGCCGCGGCAGACATGGATGCCCACGCGCATCCCCGCCGGCGCGACCGCGATCACCGCGTTGATCACCTCGACGTATTTCTCCACGAGGGCTCGCCAGTCCTCGCCCCGTCGCTCGAGCACGGCGCGGATCTCGGGGTCGCCGAACTTGACCAGCGACGTCTCGTCGATCTGCAGGTACGTGCACCCCGCGGCATGCAGCGCGGCGAACTCCTGGCGATAGACCTCGATCACGTCGGCCCAGAACGTGTCGAGCGAGGTGTAGGCGTCACGCAGGATGGCATCGTTCCCGCCCATGAAGTGCAGCACGATCGGCGAGGGCACCGTCATCTTCGGCGTGCACGTCGTGAGGGACCGAACGAAGGCGAGGTGGTCGGCGAAGATCGGCCCCGTCCAGCGAAGGGGCTTGTGGACGACGAGCTTCTCCACCGGAATGGTGTCGCCCTTGCCATTGCGGTGCACGAAATCACCCGGCTCGGCCTTCAGTCCGCCCGACCCGAGCGCCTTGCGGAAGAAGTCGACGATGTAGTTCTGGCGGCGGAATTCGCCGTCGGTGACGACCTTCAGGCCCGACGCCTCCTGGCGCGCGACGACCTCGCGGATCGCCTCGTCCTCGATCGCGCGCAACGCCTCGTCGGCGAGCAGGCGTTTGCGGCGCTGCTCGCGCGCTTCGATCAGGTGGGCGGGCCGAAGCAGGCTGCCGACGAGGTCGGCACGAAAGGGAGGCGAAACGGGTTGGGAAGTCATCAGGCGTCCTGGCTACTTGGCATCGATTACAGGGGGGAGCAGGCCGGCGACCTGCGGCTGCGGCGGAGGGGTGGCAGCGCTCGCCTGCCGCCTTACCGGCGCCGGGCGCGTCCGGCGCCTTCGTGCCGGCCCCGCGCGACGGGCGAACTGCGGACCGGCCGCTACGACGGGATGTCGAGTTCCGGTCCCTCGTACGTGTCCGCCGGGACTACCGCTCCGGCGATCAGCCGCTCGCGCCACCGATCGATCGTCTGGCCGAAGGTCGCGCTGAGTTCGGGCGACATCACCAGGCGCACGCTTTCCGGGGATTCGAGCCCTTGGCTCTTGCGGGTACCGGGCACGAATCGACCGGCTGCGAAATCCTCGATCGCCGCGGTCACCCCGAGTCCGGAGTCCGCGACAGCCGAGGCCACGAAGACCTTGGGGTCTCGCGCCACCCAGTCGAGCACATTGCCGATCTGCCGAAGCGGCGTCTCGCGACACGCCTGGTTCACCCCGTCCCGCCCTCCATCGATCATGGCGAACACGATATCCGCGCCTTCGCGCTGCAACGCCAGCGCCGTCCTGTAGGCGCGCTCGGGGTCGTGCTGATGCCCGCAGAATGCAGTGACGAAGCGACAGTCGGGGGCAGCCGCGCGCACGCCGTGCGCGAAGGCCGCCCGCCCCTTGAGGCCGGGCCGCACCTTCTCGCCCGACAAATGGCCCACGACCCGCGTCCCGGAGGCGAGCCCCGCCAGCACCCCTGCCAGAAACGCCGACTGCTCCTGCAGGACCTCGTAGCAGGCCGTGTTGGACGAAAGATGGCTGCCCTGGGTGATCGCGAACCGGGTGTCCGGGAACTCGCCGCAGAGTTCCGCCACCGGCGCATCCCCCTGCCCCCCGTGCGCCACGAGCAGGTCCACTCCCTCCCGACACAGCCGACGCAGTGCGTCGGCTCTCCCCCGGGGCTCCGCGGGAGCAATCCAGTGCACGGCCAGCTCATGTCCGCTCGCGCGGGCCCGCAGCGCGCCCTGCAGCCCCGACTCGTTGAAACTGCCGCGCCCCTCGGGGCCGAACAAGGCCACCGCCACGCGCGGCTTCACAGCTGCGCCCCGCTCGCGCGCACGATCGGGGCCCACCGCTCGGCCTGCTGCCGGATGAAGGCCGCGAAAGCCTCGGGACTGCGCTGCTCGAGTTCAAAGCCCTGGGCGCGCAGTTTCTCCTGGATGTCCGGCAACGCGAGCACCTGCGCCAGCGCTCGCAGCAAGGGTTGCTCCACGGTCGCCGGCAAGCCGGCAGGCGCGGAGATGCCGACGAAATTCTCGGCGACCAGTTCCGGATACCCCAGTTCCACCACGGTCGGAAGATCGGGGGCCTGCGCGACACGCCGGGCCGCCGTCACGGCCAGCAGTCGCAGGCGCCCGTTACCGCGAAACTGCAGGTTCTGCGGCAGCGCATCCACCGCCACCCTGATTTGCCCCCCCAGCAGGTCGCCGCGCATCGGGCCGGCGCCCTTGTAGGGCACGTGCACCATCTTCAGCCCTGCCCGCTGCGCGAGCAATTCACCGACGATATGGCCCACCGAAGCCTGCCCACCGCTGCCAAACGCGATCGGCTCCTTCTGGGCTCTTGCCCAGGCCAGGAAACCGGCGAAGTCGGTGACCGGCAACGACGGGTGCACCACGAGCACCGTCGGCACGTCACCCACGTAGACCAGATGCCTGAAGCTGCGCAATGGATCGTAGAGCGGCTTCTCCATGAGCGCCGGGGATATCGACAACGGCGCGGAGTTCGACACGAGCAGCGTATGGCCGTCGGCCGGCGCCCGGGCGACGGCTGTGGCTCCGATCGTCGCGGCGCCCCCGGGGCGGTTGTCGACCACGACCGACTGCCCCAGCCTCTCGGCCAGCGGCGGCGCAATCAGGCGCGCGACGATATCGCTCGCCCCACCGGGAGGGAAGGTCACGACCAGTCGTACGGGCTGGGTGGGCCATGCCTGGGCGCGTGCCAGCGATGCGAGCGTCGACGACCCGATGGCGGCAGCGGTGAACCGCAAGGCATCACGTCTTCGCATCATG